>DASYZW010000001.1:0-3471 GCA_035945915.1 Verrucomicrobiia bacterium
AAAGGCTGTACAACCGGGCTGGGGTGTTCGCCGCGACCGCCTTATCGGCCGGAAAATGAACTGAGACATCAGGCAGCCATCCCTGGCCCCGCAAAAAAGCCAAGGCCAAAAAACCGAAAATAAACTTCGGAAACATCGAGAAATAATTGATTCTCCCGTGACTGTAATCCAGGTGTTGCCGTGTTTTATAGCGCGCGTATACGAGGCCGACGATAAAGACCAACGGGGCGAGGAGGCAGATGCGGGCGAGCTTAATGACAATGGCGTGTTCTTCAGCCTCGGGGCTGTAGGTAAAGCCGGCAGCGACAACTTGCGGTAATTGATGAATGGTCAGTCCGGCCCAAATGCCGAAGGCTTTATTCGAAAGCGCGAGCAGATGGCCAAAAACCGGAAGCAAAAACATCGCCACAAGGCCCAGGAGGGTCACTGTGGCGACGGCGAAAACCACGTCGGCTTCATCGGCCTCGATGACCGGGGCGGCTGCGACGACAGCCGTACCTCCGCAAATCGCGGTGCCGATTCCCAGCAGCGTCCCCAATTTTCCGGAAAGTTTGAACCATCGGGTCAGCAGCAGCATGATAATGACCGCCAGGATTACTTCGAAACAACTCATTGCTACGCCGACAGCGCCGAGATTCAGGATCTGCCGAAAATCCAGGCGTGCGCCGAGCAGAACGATGCCCCAGGTCAGTAGCTTTTTTACGGAAAACTTGATGCCTGGCTGGAATTGTTTTGAGATTGGAAGACAGTTCGCCGTTATCATGCCCAGAACGATTACGATTGTGACCGGTTCAATCGGGTGACGGCCATTAATCACAAACGGCCAGACCGGGAGCGTAACAGTCCAATATGAGAGGAGCGTCAGGCCAAGACAAAGAAGCAAACCGGGAATGGGCGAAATGGCCGTGGGTTTGGAAACGGGAAGCGAGCCCTCGTCCGGAGTCCCTTCCATGCAATGCAGATACTCAGCCCAGGCATACTCGGGATTGGCTCCCGTCGCTTTTGTTTCCATTTTACTCTTAAAAAATTAGTCGTGAAAATTCAAAGTTTGGGCGCTAAGTTTAGTCACGCGATGGCGATTACGGCAATGACAAAATACGCGCTTTTGGGTGGCGTATGTGGGCAACCTTCAAACACGTCTGTGGGGTTCGTTCATTAAAAACTTTGTTTCTTGGTGTTGCGGCGGTAAGAAGGTAAATTAGTTCCATGCCGCATGCGGATTTTGTTCATCTTCATTTGCACACGGAGTTTTCGTTGCTCGATGGGGCCTGCCGATTGGACAGGCTCATGGATAAGGCGGTCGAACAGCGATTTGGCGCGTTGGCGATTACGGACCATGGGGCGCTTTACGGGGCCATAGATTTTTATAAAATGGCGCGCGAAAAGGGGATTAAACCCATTATCGGCTGCGAAGTTTACGTGGCGCCGGGATCGCGCCTGGACAAAAAAGCGGCCGGCAGCGGACGGGATGTATATCATCATCTTGGCCTGCTTGCCAGGGACGAAACCGGATACAAAAATCTCATCAAATTGGTCACGGACGCCCACCTCAAGGGGTATTATTACAAGCCGCGCATCGACAAAGAGATCCTCGCTGCCCATAAGGAGGGCTTGATCGCCATGTCCGGCTGTCTGGCCAGTGAAATTCCCGACCTCATCCTCAAAGACCAACCGGACAAGGCGCGCGAGACTGTGGACTGGTTCAAACATACATTGGGCGCCGATAATTTTTATCTCGAGCTGCAGAACCATGGAATTCCCGAGCAGGCCAAAGTGAATCGGTATTTAATTGAATGGTCGAAGGAATTCGGGCTGAAACTCGTGGCGACGAATGACGTTCACTATATTGAAAAGGGCCATTCGCACGCGCACGATTGCCTTGTTTGCATCGGTACACAGGATTTGTTGAGCAACCCGAAACGCATGAGCGCGGGATATGTGGCCGAACAGTTTTATCTCAGGTCGGCGGAAGAAATGAAGGCGCGATTTGCCGAAACACCGGAAGCCGTGACGAACACGCTGGAGGTCGCTGAAAAGTGTAATTTGGAATTGAAGGTCGATGGCAAAGATCTCCACTTCCCGGTATTCGATCCGCCGGAACATTTTACCCGTGATGGTTACTTGCGAAAGCTGCTGGCGGAGGGATTGTGGAAGCGTTATGGAATGCACGCGCGCGCCGAGGGGACGCAATTCATTGTCGAAAAAGTTGATGACCCAAAGCTGTTGCCCACGTTTAAGGATTCTGAAGAAGCAGCCGTCAAACTGATCCTCGACCGGTTGGACCTGGAGCTTAAAGTCATCGAGAAAACGGGCTTTCTGAGTTACTTTTTGATTGTGGGTGATTTTGTTCGGTACGGCCGTGAGCACGGCATTTCGTGTGTTGCCCGTGGAAGCGCCGCCGGTTCGCTCGTGACGTATTTGCTGGAGATTGCGAACGTGGACCCGATTCGCTACGGCCTTCTGTTTGAACGTTTTCTCAACCCGGAACGCGTAAACCCGCCTGACATCGACATCGATTTTGCCGATGACCGGCGCGCCGACGTAATCGAATACGTCCGCGATAAATACGGGCGCGACGCGGTGGCGCAGATCATTACGTTTGGCACCCTGGGAGCAAAGAGCGTGGTCCGGGATCTCGCGCGCGTCATGGGGCTGAGTTACAGCGACGGCGACCGCCTGGCGAAGATGATTCCCACCGACTTAAAAATGACGCTTGAAAAAGCGTTAAAGCAATCTCCGGAACTCAAGGCCGCGTATGACGGAGAAGATGTCACCCGCGAACTCATTGATACGGCCCTCATCCTGGAGGATCTCACGCGCAATTCGAGCGTTCATGCCGCCGGCGTGGTGATCGGTGACCAGCCCCTGGTCAATCTGCTGCCGCTCAAGCAGGACGAGCATGGTTCGCTGGTCACGCAGTATTCAATGGGACCGGTCGGGGACCTGGGAATGCTGAAAATGGATTTTCTCGGGCTCAAAACACTGACGGTCATTCGCAACGCCTGCGAGATGGCCAAACGCACCCAGGGAGTGGATATCGACATCGATCATTTGCCGCTGGACGATAAGAAGACGTATGACTTGTTGAACCGCGCCGAAACGCTGGGTGTGTTCCAGTTGGAATCTGGCGGAATGCGGGATTTGTGCCGAAAATTTCAAATCAGTTCCGTTGAGCACATCACCGCCCTGGTGGCGCTGTACCGTCCGGGCCCGATGGATCTCATTCCGGATTTTATTAAACGCCGGCATGGGGAAGTAAAAATCGAATATGAACATCCGCTCTTGGAATCAATCGCCCGTGAGACGTACGGCATTCTAATCTACCAGGAACAGGTCATGCAGGCGGCGCAAATCCTTGCCGGGTTTACCCTGGGCGCCGCCGACATTTTACGGCGGGCGATGGGCAAGAAAAAGGTCGAGGAAATGCAGAAACAGCGCGAGAAATTTGTCAAAGGATGCGCTGAAAAGAAT
>DASYZW010000002.1:0-1733 GCA_035945915.1 Verrucomicrobiia bacterium
AAGCCGATGAATACGACTTCAACAGCGGCCAATTCATCGACGACTCAATTCAAACTGCGACAAATTATGTCGCGACAAACAGTTATTATCCCTGGCCCAACTTTGTGAACAACGGCCCGCTGAATGTTGGCACTTACGGCGTTGATTACACCACGCAAAATACAAACGCCGGCGAGTTGTTCCTGTACCGCTACGACGACGGCGCCGGAACGCAACCAAGCTCTGACTTTTTGCGTAATAAATTCATTAACTCCGGCCAGGACAACGCAACTTCTCCGTCGCCTGAACCGATGGGATACACCAATAATGATTTTAACATCGGATGGTGGAACCCGGGAACCTGGCTAAATTACACACGGACATTTCCTGCGAATAATTATTACGTCTACGGCCGGTTGGCCGGCGGCGTGCCGTATTCCGGAACCACGCTCGGGATCGTGACGAACGGGCAGGCCACTTCGACCCAAATAACGCAACCGCTGGGCTCGTTCTCGGATCCTAATGCCAACGGCTTTCAATCCTGGCACTGGGTGCCGTTGCAAAACGGTGGCACTAACGTCATCTGCTCGCTGGGCGGAGTCGAAACGATCAAGGCCACGGCGGGTCCGGGCTCGGCCTCAGGCAACGTCAACGCGCACTTCTACATGTTTGTCCCGGTCATTACGACATTCCCGGCCTTCCCTCTGGCCGTGTCAGTCAACGCGGGCGCCATTTCGATTAAGTTCCAGACGCAGTCTGGACACTCCTATACCGTGCTTTACAGCAACAATTTAAACCCGCCGAACTGGCAAACACTCTCGGTCGTCGGCGGCGACGGGACAATTAAAACTGTGACCGACTCCGCTGCCGGAACCCAGCGGTATTATCGCGTCCAGGCGCAGTAATCATCATGGAAGCATTTTTTCGGATGAAAGATAGATTGAACAACCGGTCATGGTGTCAGGTTTCAAGTCCTGACGCTGAGTCTCGCAAACAATGTGTTTCACAGCGGAGTCGCGGCTTCACGTTGATTGAGTTGCTCGTTGTCATTGCGATCATCGCTATTGTGGCAGCGATGCTTCTGCCGGTGCTGCATGCGGCGCAACAACGGGCCATGGCCGCCCGTTGTTTGTCCAATGAGAGACAGTTGACGCTCGCGTGGCTCACATACGCCAATGATAACCAGGACTACCTGGTCTATAATCGCGGCCTTGGCGGTCAACCGGCTTCCTGGGGCGAAAATCCGCTCACCGACCCCAACCTTCTTCCCGGCGGCAGTCTCGCCCAATGGTGCCCCGGCAACATCCAGCAATTGTCCTGCGCCGTGAATTACAAAGAGTGGATTGAGGCCGGTCTCCTTTACCCCTACAATCAAAACATTGGCATCTACCTGTGTCCGGCTGACGAAACTAAAATCCCTCGCGGCAGCACGATTTTGCACGAGCCTTCCCTCCGCACGTATTCCATGAACTGTTGGATGCAGCCGATGGACCACCCTGGAAATACCACCGGCCAGGCCTGGGAAGGTATCACCGGCTATCGCA
Source organism: Verrucomicrobiia bacterium (assembly GCA_035945915.1). Lineage (GTDB taxonomy): Bacteria > Verrucomicrobiota > Verrucomicrobiia > Limisphaerales > UBA11358 > UBA11358. Next base: position 1,524 of record DASYZW010000002.1, read on the forward strand.
CATATTCAAAGCTGTCCAACATGCTTCAACCCGGCCCGAGCCAAACCTGGGTCATTATCGAAGAAGCACCGAACAGCATTGACGATGCTTTTTTTGCCGTAAACCCGTCAAGTCCCACGATTTGGTATAACAGCCCAGCCTGTCTGCACGGTCGTGGCAGTGAAATCTCCTTTGGCGATGGCCATGTGGAACACCGCAATTGGACCGACG
>DASYZW010000003.1:0-3574 GCA_035945915.1 Verrucomicrobiia bacterium
TCCTGACATTACCGACGGTGCTTGGAAGTTTCACGTTGAAATGCAGGGGTTTGAGACGCTGACCCAGGATGTCACAGTCTCTACCGCCGCCGCAGGACCTACTCTGGAATTAAAGCTTCTGTCGCTCGCGGACATCACGCACGGCGCGCAGCCGATCCAGGCCGAAAATGAGCTTTCCGCACCGACAACAGCCGCAAATGCCAATTCCGCACCTCCGCCAACCACCGCTACCGTAGTCGCGCCCGAAGCTTCGGAATCGACATCCAACGCCAACGCGCCAAAGCCGCCCGCAAACGCAAAAAACAACGCCGCGAGCGCGAGTAATACTCCGCCCCCCGCCGCCCCGCCCGAACAAGCCGGCGATTCAAATTCCGGCAACAGTCAGGCCTCTAGCGACCTCCAACAAAGCGCCGCCACCGGCTTGGTCGTCAACGGCAGCGTCAACAATGGCGCGGCATCACCCTTCTCGCAAGCGGCCGCATTCGGAAACAATCGTCGCGGCCCCGGCCTCTTCTACAATGGCAACGCCGGCGTGAATTTCGATACCTCCGCTTGGGACGCGCGCAATTTTTCTCCCGGCGGCCTCAGCGGACCAAAGCCGTCCTACAACCAGCTCTCTTTCCTCGCCAATGTTGGCGGACCGATTGGTATCCCGCGCCACTATTTCACAAACTCCAATTTCGTCCTGAACTATCAGCACGGCGCGAATGACTCGGCCTCAGCGGTTACGGGCCTCGTGCCCACGCTCCTCGAGCGCGCCGGCAATTTTTCGCAAAGCGTCAATTCTCTCGGCCAGCCCGTCGTCGTTTACAATCCGGCCACAAATCTCCCATACGCCGCCAATACTGTCCCGATCAGTGCCCAAGCACAGGCATTGCTCCAGCAATATCCGATGCCCAACGTCTCCAACGTTCCCGGCATCAATTACGAGGCTTCAGGTCTCACAAATCAGCATTTCGACGCATTGCAGAGTCGTCTTTCGAAATACAAGAATCGCAATCAGTTCTTTGGGAATTTCGATTACCAGCATCAGGCGAGTCAGAATGACGCCAACATCTTCGGCTATCGCAATGGATCGAACTCTCAAGGCATTGATGCTGCCGTTAGTTGGCAACACGTTTATCGCCCCGGCGGCCTCGGCTATCTCACCACCAATTTCAAGTACGAATTCAATCGCTTGGCCAGCAGCCAAAATCCGTTCTTCGCGTTCCGCACCAACGTCTCAGGCGACGCCGGCATCCAGGGCAACGACCAGTCGCCGCAAAACTGGGGTCCGCCAGATCTGACTCTTACCTCGATTCACGGTCTTTCCTTGCCTGAATACGCGCACAATGCGAATAACACTCAGACGTTCACGTATTCGAGCCTCTGGTATCGCGGCAAGCACTCCTTGCAGTTCGGCGTGGACGTCGCCCGTCTCCAGTTCAATGCGAACACCCAACAAAACGGCCGCGGCATCTTTTCTTTCACCGGCGCAGCCACACAACAGCTAGATGCCAACGGCAATCCAGTCCCGGGCACCGGCTCCGATCTTGCAGACTTCCTCATCGGCGTCCCTGACGCTGCCGAAATCGCCTTCGGCAACGCCGACAAATATCTTCGCGGCTGGCGTTACGATGCCTATGTCACCGATGACTGGCGCATGAAAGCCGGATTCACCATTAACGCCGGTCTGCGCTGGGAATTTGCCACGCCTCTCACCGAATTAGGCAACCGTCTCGCGAATCTCGATGTAGCCCCGAATTTCAGCGCGGCCGCTCCGGTTATCGGTACCAACGCCACTGGCCCCATCACCAACCAGAAATATCCCAATTCTCTTCTGCATTCCGATTTTCGCGGTGTCGAGCCTCGCGTAGCGATTGCTTGGCGTCCGCGTTCCAATTCGCCGCTCATCGTGCGCGCCGGATATGGAATTTACGACATCACCTCCGTTTACCAGGTCATCGCCATGCAAATGGCCCAGCAGCCTCCCTTTTCAAAGAGCTTCAATCTTGCGAATACCGCAGCCACTCCGCTCACCCTCGCCGACGCTTTCAACACGTCCTCCAGCGCCACGGGCTTGCCCACGTTCGGCGTCGATCCCAATTTCCGCATCGGCTACGCGCAAGTCTGGAACGCCTCCGTTCAACAGGACATTCCTGGTTCGATGGTCTTGACGGCCACTTATACCGGCACGCGCGGCTCACACCTGATGCAGGAGTTCATGCCCAACATGTACCCGGTCGGTTCTCCGCTCGCCTGCCCATCGTGCCCGGCGGGCTTCGTCTATCTCACTTCGAATGCCTTTCTGAATCGCGAAGCTGCTCGAATCCAAGTCCGCCGCCGTCTGCGCAACGGCCTCACCGCCACTCTCGAATACACCTACGCAAAAGCCACAGATGATGCCAGCGCGTTCAGCGGCTCCGCGATTGCTTCCGGCGGTTCCAGCGTCTCCACCGTGCAGGGCAGCGGAGGCGGCGGCTCCACGTCCATCGCCCAGAATTGGCAGAATCTTCGCGCCGAGACAAGCCGCTCGGCTTTCGACCAGCGCCATTTGCTCACGTTCACTGGCCAATACACCACAGGCGAAGGCCTCCACGCGGGCGCGCTCATGAGCGGATGGAAAGGCACCGCCTTCAAGGACTGGACCTTCCTCACGTCGCTCACCTTTGGCAGTGGGCTTCCCCTCACCCCCATCTACCAAAGCAGCGCCACCGCCATCGGCGCGCCCTGGATCATTCGTCCGGACGTAACCGGCGCATCCATCATTGCCGCGCCAGCGGGCAAGAATCTCAATCCCGCCGCCTTCGCAGCGCCTGCCGCCGGGGATTTCGGTGACGCCCCTCGCTATTCGATCACCGGCCCGCGCCAGTTTTCTCTCGACGCCTCCATAAGCCGCACCTTCCGCATCAATACCCGCATGGACGCCACCTGGGAAACGCGTGCCACAAACGTCCTCAATACCGTCACGGATTCCACGTGGAACACTAACTGGAATAGCCCCGCCTTCGGTACCGTCGTCGGTTGGAACGGCATGCGCAAGCTTTCGACTACAATTCGGGTGAGGTTCTAATATGCGCCGCCTCCTATCAATCAGCCTTTTCACCGTCAGCGCCTTTGTCGTCGCCGCGCAGCAGCCTCAAGCGCCGCCTCCGGACGCGCACCAATCCTCCTCCACTATCCGCGTCCAAACCGAAGTCGTCATCGAAGAGGTCACGGTAAAAGACAAAGCCGGCAACCCGATTCCCAATCTGAAAGCCAGCGATTTCGTCCTCACGGAAGACGGCGTTCCGCAAACAATCAGTTTCGTCGAGTACCAGGAAATCGCGCCGCTCGCCAACGCGCCGCAAACGCCTCCCGTCGCCAACACTGCGGTTCCCACGGCGCCTCCGGTCACCTCATTCCAAATCGCACCCGAGGCTCCTGGCGACACCAAATACCACAATCATCGCCTCGTCGCCCTTTACTTTGACCGCTCGACAATGGGCCCTCCTGACCAACTCCGCGCCCTCGACGCCGCACTCGACTTCATCAACAAACAAATGGATCCGTCCGTCATGATGGCAGTCATGACCTACGACGGCACCGCCGTCCG
>DASYZW010000004.1:0-3897 GCA_035945915.1 Verrucomicrobiia bacterium
AAATTTGTTCTAAATTTTTGATTCTGAATTCTGTCAAGCAATTGGTGAATTCGGAAGTTCCCAAAGCCACAGATGCCGGTGGAAACGAACTAATTTAGACAGAATACGAAGCACCGCATTTCAAATAGCCAAGGTGCAAGCCGTCCGGGACGCACGGCAGATGGTGCTACCACCCGTTCGCAGGTGGCGCTGCCACTCATTCGCATTGCGCTACCACTCGTAAATCGTAAATTGTTCCCACTGGCCCATACTACGTACCATATGGCCATAAAATCGACGGACGTTCAACCGGAAGATTTGACACTTTTTGACACCCTCCTGCGCCTCGTGGTGGAGGCTAATCCCATTACGAACCGACAAATATTTCTCGGATTGGTTTAGTGCCCGGAAAATCGACATCCGGCACAAGGTTTTTCGCCAGGGAAACCGCTTCCAAATAAGTTCGCCGGTCGGCTATGTGTTCCACCATTCCGTCTTCAAACACTCCATACAAGCCGTAATACGGCTGGCCGAATTTCTCGTCGAAGGGATCGTCATTCCATCTGTAGGCGGTTACATCGCGTCCGTCATTCGAGTCCCGTAGAGTTTGGATCCGGAACATGCGGAACGGTGAACCTGGCGTCGGATTGCGAGCCGCAAAATCCACCGGCACGGGGAGATTATCGTCATAAATGATAGGAAGACGCAACCGCATCGCGACGCGCAGACAATCGCGATCATCAAAAGAATCGAGCAGATTGGGCGAAACAATATCAACGCACGCGTCTCCGAATTTGTCCTCGAGCAGATAGGGCCAGACATCGCTAAGTTCCTTGAAATCGATATGCCGACACGACCAGGTTTCAAATTGACTGCCAACCCGCATGACCACGCGCATTAATTGATCCATCCCATTGAAAGCTTCGCTAAGATTCAGTCGCGTCCGTTTGGCGTAATGATGGCAGGCGGTCCAAAGAGAGAGTGCCGAACCAAATACAGCGGCCTGGTCAAAACCGTCTGGCGCCTGCGAATTTTGTGGGCTCATAATTCGGCAAATACACCTGGCCAGGTTCCCGAGCCTGCGCAAGTTAATTCTGCTTTTTTTCGAGTTTTCTCCGGGTATGCTCGTTTTATGGCTAAGACCGCGATCGTAAAATGGACGCGAGAACATCTGCTAATCGCTCTAAACCTGTATTGCAAGTTACCGTTTGGAAGTTTCGATCACAAAAATTCAATCATCCGGGAAGTCGCGGCAAAGATGGGGCGAACGCCAAGCAGTCTAGCCATGAAACTTAGCAATTTCGCTTCGCTTGATCCGGTCCAGAAGGCACGTGGTATCGAAGGCCTAAAAGGCGCGTCAAAGCAGGACAAATTAATCTGGGCTGAATTTCACAGCGACTCGTCCTTGTTCGGCGCAGAAAGTGAGCAGTTGTTGCATGACCTCTTCACGAAGAACGAAGATCAAGAAGTCGATCTGCTACAGCGCGACAGGGTGCGGATTGTTGCGCCAGTTGGCCCTACCGAACGGCAGGCAACAGTCACAGTCCGGCGTGGACAGCAATTCTTTCGGCAAACGATTTTAAACGCGTACGAATTGCGCTGCTGTATCAGCGGCATCCAAGTCCCGCAACTGCTGGTGGCAAGCCATATCAAGCCCTGGATAAAATTTCCCGAACATCGTCTAGACCCGCGTAATGGCCTCTGCCTTTCGTCGCTTCATGATGCTGCATTCGACGCGGGTTTGATCACGCTGGACGAAAAGCTTAACGTTGTGTTGAGTAAAAATTTGCGTCGTTTCTTGCCGCAGCGCTCATTGGAACAAAACTTTGTAACTTTCGAGGGACAGCCTATTCGCCTGCCGGAAAAACTGGCGGAGCCGGAGCCTGAGTTCATCCGCTACCACCGGGAAAATATTTTTGTTGCCTGATTTGGCAATGGCAAGTTTCAGGCCCAGTCGGGCATAGAGATTGCTGCTTGCTATTGCGGATTATTTGAAACAATGCCCCTTGGATTGGATTATGAATGGAACACGGAAAGAAACGATATTAGCCCAGGAACGATTGCATCCGGCGATTTTTATTTTCCCGGTAATCACGGCTGCGTTCACCTCATTGCCAACGGTTTTCGCGCTGTTTATGGTCCAAACTGCCACGAGCGAATTCACAAGCCAATTCAATCAAATCCTCGGTCAGCACACCAGCCCGTCCGACGGTTACCTTTACTTTTTTGCCTGTGTGCCAGTGATGCTTACAGCCCTGCCGGTTCTCCTGGTCACCTCGGTTGCTTTTTGGAAATCGACTGTCACCTTGACAGATCGACGACTAACCTACCGGACTGGTTTGATACGTATCGTCAAAGGCGAGTTGCCACTGGAAAACGTGGACGCGATCTTCACTGAAGACCCATTGCTAGGGCGCGTATTTGGATATGGCACGGTCGTCGTTACGAGTGTGGGCGGAATTCGCTTGCGATTTCAGTTTATCGGCTCGCCGAGCCATTTTTATGAAATGTTGAAAAATGCCGTGAACAGGGCGAAAGGGGCATCGGAAGAACAGAGCGGGCCGGCCGTTGGAGGTAAAATGGCGTTCGCGGCGCAAAGTGAAAACGACGATTCGCGCTATATGCCGAAGGGTTAAGATGGAGGGATTCGACCTGCCAACAGCGAGCGCGCAATGAAGCTCCACCCAAATCCAGGCCTCGCCGAAACGAATCTTTTGCTGATCTGTTGCTGAAATCGCCCTGGTGGGTCAGCGCAGCGTTGGGCGTGATTACATCTATTCTGATGCTCTTTGCGCCTGCGCTTTGGCACGGACACGACGCTGTCAGCCAGGCGTTCACTAGGGAAATTTCGAAGATGGCCCCGTTGGCCATGCTCTTTTTTGGACTGTTTTCGCTGGGCTCTTATTGGTTTGGCAAAATGCGCGGCCGTCTGGTTGATCAACAGACCGGCCTCGAATCGTTACGGCAGACGCCTTGGAAACAATTTGAATTTCTTGTGGCCGAGGCGTTCCGGAGACAGGGGTCTGCGGTCGAGTTTTCGATGACACGTGGCGCGGATGGCGGCGTGGACCTGGTCCTGCGGAAGGACGGCCACCTATCGCTTGTCCAATGCAAACAGTGGAAAGTTCTCTCTGTCGGCGTTTCTGTCGTTCGCGAGATGTTCGGTTTAATGGTCGCCGAAACTGCCAATGAAGCCATCATCGTCACCACCGGCCAATTCACGGAAGAAGCGAAAAGGTTCGCGGGCGGCAAGCCGATTCGGCTCATTGACGGGCCGCAATTATTGGCTCTGGTTCAATCCGTCCAGGATAGCTCTCAAACTTCCCCGAGAGAATCCGGTGCCCCTGTCCCTGTTCCGCCTCCGGTTGCGTGGGAACCGCCCGCCTGTCCGCTATGCCGGAAGCCGATGATTACGCGCACGGCAAAGCGCGGAAGCAATGCCGGCAGCCAGTTTTGGGGTTGCCGGGACTACCCGGCCTGCACAGGCTCCCGGGCGATTTAGACCGTAATTTGAGGGGCCTCTCGCCCAGTCCGGTTCGTTTCCTTTTTCACTCCATGGGGCAGAACCGCCATTAGCATGACCCGAAATCATAAACGGCACGGACAGATGAAAACTGCTTTAGCCTCTAAGCCAGTAAATATCCACTTCTTTTTCCACCGCTTGAAACTCAGGGTCGCCAGTCACAAGCTCAGCTTTCTTCTCTTTGGCCAGCGCGGCGGCAAATGCATCTGCCAGGCTTAACCTGAATCGCGCTTTGAAATCGGCCGCGCTATCGGCCAGGGCGCGCGTTGTGGAATTAAATTCTATCGGAAGACTTTCGAGAATTTTTGCGGCCTCGTCCCATGCTTTGGGCCCGTCTTTTTTGACGATCGAGTATTTGACCTCCGCGTAATTCACGTCGGTCATATAAAACGGGC
>DASYZW010000005.1:0-3740 GCA_035945915.1 Verrucomicrobiia bacterium
TGCTTTCGGGAAGGGAAAACGTTGGAGCTGCCACAATCGAACCATGAGGCTGGGAGACCAGCAGCTTGAGCGTGAGGGCTGAGCGATTCATCATTTCACGCCACCGTCCCCGATATCGCGAATGCGCTACCCATGCCAGCCAATAATTCATCGTTTCCTTAAACGCATCGGAAACGTAATCGCGGTTGGCAGAGGGCGCATCTTCGTTTCCGTCAGCCTCTTCCAAAAAGAAGAATGCGGTTTCGCCGCTCTTCAGTTTGAACCGGGCGACGGCCTCTCCATTGATTTCCTGGAGCGGCACGCTTGTGCGCAACAGGATGGGCGGAACGCTCTTCTTTTCCGGAATGAATATCATCTGCCGCGTTTTCTTTTCGATAGTGTGGCGGGCGCGGCCGTAATCAAATTTAGGCGCAAAAACCATATTGAATTCGATTTCTCCACGAACCACCTTCACGCGGCGCACAAGGTTATGGCGATGGCCCAGGTGTTGCATCGCCATGAAATCCGAGAGGTCTGCGACGCCGGCTTCCCCAAGGAAACGGGTCAGTAGAATATTGGTATCCGGGAAGTAACGCTGTCGATTTCTAAAGTCGCCGCGAGTGGGCGCAATGCGGAAGCAGCCGCCGCGTTTGGCGTCGAGGAGAGTGGCGAAAATGGTTGGCGAATCGAACCGCGGGAAACACATGAAATCGATTGAACCGGTCAGGCTGACCAGCGCCGTGGTGGTCAAGTCCCCAATGACGCCGTAGTTCTCTATCGGCTGATACTCCTCCATTGTGGCGAAACATTGCACACTTTCGCGGAATGTTCAATCGCTTTTGGGTAAACAGAAGACGCTAAATTAGTCAAGCCTTCGCACCCGATACATATGCGAGGGGAAAATTCGCGGTTGAATCATCACGAATTTCGCTTGAATACTTTTCCCACAGCGACCTGGTCCACGGGCTTGATCACCAGTTCATCGATGTTCACGTGAGGCGGGCGCGAAGCGATCCAGAGGAGGGTATCGGCAATGTCCACGGCCTTTAGGGGATTGGTTCCTTCGTAAGGCTTCTTAGCTGCCGCTGCGTTGCCTTTGAATCGAACCAGAGAAAATTCAGTCTCAGCCAGTCCGGGATCGACCGTGCTGACGCGAATGCCGGCGCCGAACAGCTCGAGCCGGAGAGTGCGGGTGATTTGCAGTTCGGCGGCCTTGGCGCCGCAATAGGCGCCGCCCCCTTCATACGCCGTGCGCCCCGCCACTGAACCAATATTGATGATTGTCGCGCCGGCATCGCGCGGTATCATCGGCAGAGCCGCCCGCGTCATCCGCAAAATGCCGAGCACATTTGACTGAAGGGTCGCCTCCCAGTCAGCGTCCTTTCCTTGTGCAATGGTTTCCAGGCCATGGGCGCCGCCCGCGTTGTTGATCAGCACGTGGAGAGTTTGGGTCTTTTCCTTCGCCCAAGCTATAAACGTCTCGACGCTTTCCGTGCTGGCGACATCAAGAAAATGGAAATGAACTTCTGCGGCGCCGGCCTTTTTGGCCTCGCCGGCGGCTTGTTCCAGTCGATCCGTCCGCCGCGCGCCTAAAAGCAATCGTGCCCCGCACGCGCCGAACGTTTTCGCCGCCGCAGCGCCAAAACCGGAAGATGCTCCGGTGATCAGGACCCATTTCTCCTTTAATGAGAACATTGCCAGAAGCTAACGCAAAAACTGAAAATTAAAAATGGAAAAGGATTCTGCCGCGGCACTTGCTTTTCGAGGGCTGCGGCAAAGCAAACTGTGACGCCGCGTACGACGTCGGATTTGCTTACGCAGTTCTCGATCGTAACGCCGACTCAAGCACATCAGCATTAAATCCCTGCGGGACCACTCCGTCGCGCGCATAGAGGTAAAGAGCCGTTTGGAATATCGAGTGCAGTGTCGAGTTGATCAGTGCCAGTAGGATGAAGTAAAACAGCGCCAAAACCAGCGTTCCGCAATAAGCCACCTCCCGCAGAGTCTCGGCTTCGTGTCCGGGAGGATGCCATGCGCCGGTTGCGTAGACGGGAAGCGCAAAGGAAGCCAACAATAAGAAGCAACAAATGCTGGAAATAAACGGAAGCAGCAGGAGGCTTTTGTCCATTTTGAGCACCTGCCAGCAATCCGACATCAACGACCATGTGCGCGCAATTTTACCCATAAACAGTTCCTTTCTTTTTTAAGGTTTTGTTCCCACGGTCAAAAATCAGGCTTGACCATAGGATGGAACCGCAACTTTGAGCGTGGCAATAGGAAAATGGGACAATTATTTCCCGGCTTTTAGCGGCCATAGAAGCGTTGCGGACGCATGACGCTTACTGCCTGAAGAATTTCTGAATCTCCCGGATGACCTCTACGAAGCGGTCCACTTCTTCCCGGGTGATATAGAAATAAAAACTGGCGCGGGCGGTGGATTCCACGCCGAGCTTGTGCATGAGAGGTTGAGTGCAGTGATGCCCGCCGCGCAACGCGATGCCCGCCTGGTCGGCGAGGGTCACGACATCGTGGGCATGCACATCCTTAAGCAAAAAACTCACGAGGCCGGCCCGGTTGTCGGAATTGAGTTTGGGTCCGAACAGCCGAATGCCCTCGAGTTCGGCCAATTTGCCATAGGCATAGTTGGCAAGATCGCGGTCGTGGTTCCAAATATTTTGCCGGCCGATGGCATCCAGATAATCCATCGCAGCGCTCAGGCCGATTGGGCCTGAGATGTCCGGTGTGCCGGCTTCAAACCGATGGGGCGCATGTTTGAACTCTGTTTTGTCATACCCGACGCTCAAAATCATTTCGCCGCCGCCCTGGTAGGGTGGCATGGCATCGAGCAACTCCTGCCGGCCATATAGAACTCCAACGCCTGTTGGACCGCAAATCTTGTGGCCGGAAAAAGCAAAGAAATCACACCCAATTGCTTGCACATCAACAGGACAATGCCCCGCGCTTTGCGCGCCGTCCACCAGGGTAATGATACCGCGTTTGCGGGCGCGGGCGCACAGCTCGGTGACGGGATTAAGCGTGCCCATCGAATTTGAGATATGGACCATCGAAAATATTTTTACGCTCGGCTTCAGCAGCGAGTCGAGTTTGGACAGGTCCAGCAATCCGTCATCGCCGGTGATGGGCAGGTATGCGACTTGCGCGCCGGTGCGCTGCGCCAGCAATTGCCAGGGCACGAGATTGCTGTGATGTTCCATCTCGGTCAGGAGAATGACGTCGCCGGACTTCAGGTTTTTTGCGCCCCAGGCATTGGCGACCAGGTTGATGCCTTCGGTCGTGCCGCGGGTGAAAACGATTTCCTCGGCGCTCTTTGCGTTGATGAATCGGGCAGCGCGCGCGCGCGCATCCTCGAAAGCCGCCGTCGAACGATTACTTAATTCATGGATGCCACGATGGACGTTGGCGTTGTCTCGCTCGTAATAATGGACCAGGGCGTCAATGACGGCGCGGGGTTTTTGCGATGTGGCGGCATTGTCCAAATAAATCAGCGGCTTGCCGTGGACCTGCTGGTCAAGGATGGGAAAATCCTTGCGCAACGAAGACCAATTTGGTGTTTGGACGGCAGTCACATCAGCCCAAGCTGCAATTTCGCCGCCTCGGACATCATGCCCTGATTCCAGGGCGGGTCCCAGACCAACTCGACGTTGGCTTCGTCAATTTGTTCGAGCGAGAGCAATTTGTTCTGCACGTCCTGGGCGAGGACGGGTCCCATGCCGCAACCGGGGGCGGTGAGCGTCATTTTC
>DASYZW010000006.1:0-2407 GCA_035945915.1 Verrucomicrobiia bacterium
TTTTCGGCGGTTGGAGGCTCCCAAGTGGAGATTTTCCGAATCTGCCCCCAGTTTAGCCTTTCAGGGTATTGTACGATTTCACAGCCCGGCGAATGGCGCCGCGCGGCACAAACCGGGTCAAACAGACGAGGCTGCGGTTGCTGAAACCCGGTATGGCCACGGTCTTTTTATTCCTGAAGGCAAAGTGCCCGAATCTGGCAACGCTTTCCGCGGACATCTTCGCCGATTGGGCCACCCGAACTTTGTCGCCGCGCGCCACCGCTGAGAAATTCGACTCAGTAGGTCCGGGGCAAAGCACCGTTACGGACACACCGGTACCGGCCAGTTCTTCGGCCAGGGCCTCGGAAAATGACTGAACGAAGGCCTTCGATGCGTAATAAATGGCCAGGTTCGGGCCGGGGACAAAACCAGCCACCGAGCCTACATTGAGGATTCCCCCACCCTTCATCTGAATCATATGAGGCAGAAAAAGTCCGGTTAACTCAGTCAGCGCTATTACGTTGACTTTGATAATTTCAAGCTGGCGACCAAGCGGCATTTCGGCAAACCGGCCGTGCAGGCCAAAGCCGGCATTGTTGATGAGCACATCGACCGCGATGTTTTGGTCTTTGAGGCTCTGAAAGAGCTGTGTAGGCGCTTCTGGAAGCGACAAATCTGAGGGAATAACGATTGTTTCAATCCTGTATTTTTGCTTTAGCGCCGCCGCCAATTCCTCAAGCGCCGGCCGGTTTCGCGCAACCAAAACCAGCCGGCATCCTTCATCGGCAAAGCATTTGGCCAATTCAAGGCCAATGCCGGACGAGGCGCCGGTAACTAATACAGTCTCATTCTTCATGGGTTGCCGCTAATCATCGTCTAAACCAAATCGGCTGGACATCGGCCAATAGACGAAGAATGATTTGCCAATGATCTTGTTCTGGGGAAAATCCCCCCAATATCGGGAATCGTAGCTATTAAACGTGTTGTCGCCCATAACGAATACGTGCCCGGGTAAAACGTCGTATTCACCACCTGGAGCTAGTGCTCCAATCATCGCGTTTCCGAAATATTTATCTTCGGCATAGTTCAGGGTCGTGCTGCCTTTGGGAGGATTTGAAAATGAATAAAGATTCTCATAATGGGGGTTGGCCGCGGTAATTTGCTTTCCGTTTACAATAAGGTTGCCCGCCGGTACCGTGGCCGTTTCGAGGATCGTTGGGGGCTGCGGAACCCCGGCGACCAGGTAATCCTGATTCAAGGCGAGATGGTCCCCTCCCAACCCCATGAGACGTTTAATGTAAAACGTGTTCTGCTGATCAGGGGGCAGCCGATCGATGCCCGTGGTTTCAAACACGACAATCTCGCCACGCCGCGGGGGGCGGAAATTATATGTAATCCTGTCCACGAACAAGTGGTCTCCGGCGCGAACACGCAGCTTGATGACATCCTCGCCCTTTTTATAGACGCGGCTGGAAGCGAGCGTCAGCCCCGCCCGGTCCTGCAAAGTCTCCTCGCCACAATCCGGTGGGAATAATATCGTGTACCATTTACCCCCAAATTCAATGCGCTGGTACAGGCTGAAAATCGCCCCGGGCCACGGCGATTTTGCGGTATCAAAGCTGCCGTCTTCCGGCGCGACGAAGTGGACGTATGAAATTCCGTGAATCCATTGTTTAAACCGCTCAAATCCGGTCGGAAGAACAATCGAATTCTTCAATTTAACCTGTTCCTCCGCCCTGGCCTCCAATTCGGTCTTTTGCTGGTCTGTCAAATAATCGTAGTTTTGGCTGTCGCGGGCGTAAGGCGTAAAATCCGGCGTCGAAGTGATCCCATAGAGTGTTGGCTGCATGGAACCTGTGGGGATTTTAAAGGGCTGGAGAAAGAACGTCCTTATACCCATCGCCACGGCGATCGCAACCAGGAGGACTTCCACGTTCTCGCGCCAAACAGCGTTTGGGTACGCTTTGATCCATTTTTCGCCGGCGAACTGGAGTTCCTCGGCTGCGATTCTGATTTTCCCGAGATTCTCGCCGCCGGAAATGGCAGCGTTAAGCTCGTTAATTTTCGTTTCGATGGCGGCTATTGCCGGCGGGGCAAGCAAATCGCGTTGCGCATTCAGCAGCCGCTGAATGTGTTTGCGCATTGCGATGGCGTCTCGGACCGTCCTGGAAAAGAACCGGCGGAAAATCATAAGGTTGGTCGTTGGAAATCAATGAAGTAGCTCGTCACAAATTGTTCGCGTGTGAATTGTCCCATGAAGCGGGTGTGAAAACAAATGGAAAAGGTCAACCGGATAACTGGCGAATTGCGCCAAAAGTTTTGTTACCGGTGAGGGGGAGGAGAGAGGGGTAAAATGATACGTTGCGCCAAAAGTGGGTGTTACCGTGGGCGGAATGGACAAAACCATGAGTCAATGGACACGGAAGGA
>DASYZW010000007.1:0-9549 GCA_035945915.1 Verrucomicrobiia bacterium
GGCTTATCGGCAATCCCGGCCAATGCAATTACTCGGCAAGCAAAGCCGGGCTCATCGGATTCACCCAGTCTGTCGCCCGCGAATTGGCTTCGCGAAGTGTCACGGTCAATGCTATTGCCCCGGGATTCATCGAAACGGATATGACCTCCGATCTCAACGCCGACCTGAAAGCGAACATCCTCAAGGCCATTCCCATGGGCAAATTCGGCACCGGCGACGACATCGCCGGCGCGGCTCTCTTTCTGGCAAGTTCGGACGGACGATACATTACCGGGCAGACTCTTACGGTGGATGGCGGCATGGTGATGTAATTATTTTTCGATTCGAAGCTTGACGATTCATCGCCCATCCCTTACAGACAAGGCACAACATTTATGGCTGATAAACCAATTGACCAACGTGTGCGGGACATTATCGTCGAACAACTCGGCGTAAAGCCCGATCAAGTAACGCCCGAAGCCAAATTCATTGAAGATCTTGGCGCCGATTCGCTCGACACGGTCGAGTTGATCATGGCCCTCGAAGAGGAATTTGGTATCGAAGTGCCCGATGAACAGGCCGAAAAGCTCCTCACAGTCGGCGACGTAGTCAAATATATTGAGGAACATCAAAAATAGTTGCGGCTTTCCCCGTGTCAGGGCAGTTTGACAGCCAAGCTCAAACTGCCCTTTTTATTTATATGTCAATCAATTCGAGTTACCGGCGCGTCGCGGTCACCGGCCTGGGCATCGTTTCGCCCCTGGGCAATGACGTCCCAACGTTCTGGAACAACCTGATTTCAAGCAAATGCGGCATTGAAAAGATCACTTCGTTCGATACCACGTCCTATGATACCAAAATCGCCGGGGAAGTGAGAAACTTTGACCCTGTGCCGGCGTTTCCGTCGCCCAAAGAAGTTCGGCGCGCAGACCGGTTTTCGCAGTTCGGCGTCTATGCCGCCTGGCAGGCCCTCAAAGATTCAGGACTCGATTTGCAAAAGGAAAATCGTGATGAGATCGGCGTCATCGTTGGTTCAGGCATTGGCGGCCTGGAAACCACCGCTGAACAACACCAGGTCCTGCTCAATCGCGGGCCGGGACGCCTGTCTCCCTTCATGATTCCGATGCTCATTTCGAACATCGCGTCAGGCCTCATTTCCATGTTCTTTGAATTGCGCGGTCCCAATTTCGCCACTTGCTCGGCTTGCGCCACTGCCAATCACGCCATCGGCGAGGCCTGGCGCGCTGTTAAAATGGGCGACGCCCAGGTCATGCTCGCCGGCGGCGCCGAGGCCACCGTCGTGCCTATCGGAATCGGAGGATTCTGCGCCATGCACGCCATGAGCACACGCAACGACGATCCCCAGCACGCCTCCCGTCCCTTCGACAAGGAGCGCGATGGGTTCGTCATGGGCGAAGGCTCCGGCATCCTCGTGCTCGAGGAACTCGAACGCGCCAAAAAACGCGGCGCCCGTATTTATTGCGAGCTCGTCGGATACGGAAACACCGCCGATGCCTACCATCTGACTTCGCCATCGCCCGAAGGCGAAGGCGCCGCGCGCTGCATGAAAATGGCCTTGCGCAACGGCGGATTGCGACTTGAGGAAGTCAATTACATCAATGCCCACGGCACATCCACGCCGCAGGGAGATGTGTGCGAGACCCAGGCCATCAAAACGGTCTTTGGTGACCATGCCAAAAAGATTGCGGTGAGTTCCACCAAAGGGGCGACCGGGCATATGCTCGGCGCGGCCGGTTCGGTGGAAATGAGCGTTTGCGCCCTCGCGATCCATCATGGGATCGCTCCCCCGACAATCAATTATCAGGTGCCGGATCCCGAATGCGATTTGGATTACGTCCCCAATACCGCGCGCGAAATGAAAATTACCGCGTGTATCAATAATTCATTCGGTTTCGGCGGGCATAACGCCAGCATCGCAGCCACGCGTTTCGAGGGTTGAGCAGTTGGTTGGCAATTGAGAAATCATTCTAATCTTCAACCGGAATGAATTTTCTCCTGTTGATCGAAGCCAAACGCGAAAACCGTCCTCTCGCCCCGGCGGATATCCAGTCCGCCATTCGCGAATTCACGGAAGGGAAAATCCCGGATTATCAAATGGCCGCCATGCTCATGGCCATTTATTTTCGCGGGTTGACCACGGATGAAACCCGCGCCCTCACCCTCGCCATGCGCGATTCGGGTCGCGTGCTAAAGTTCCCGACGGATTCCCGTCCGTTGGTCGACAAACATTCGACCGGCGGCATCGGTGATAAAGTCTCGATTCCCCTCGCGCCCCTGCTGGCTTGCCTCGGTTTCCGTGTGCCGATGATCTCAGGACGCGGCCTCGGCATCACCGGCGGAACACTGGATAAGCTCGATTCCATTCCCGGGTTCAAAACCTTATTGCCCGTGGATGAAATCATCCGCCAAACTCAAACCGTCGGATGCGTGATGTGCGGCCAAACCGACGAGATGGTTCCCGCCGATAAAAGAATATACGCGCTGCGCGACGCCAGCGGGACCGTCCCGTCCATTCCGCTCATCGTCGCGTCCATTTTATCCAAAAAGCTGGCTGAAAATCTGGACGCGCTGATTCTGGATGTGAAATTCGGGAGCGCAGCCTTTATGCAAACCAAAGCGCAGGCCAAAAAATTGGCCAATGCCATGGTTGCCCTGGGAAATGATTGCGGAGTCGACACACGCGCCATCTTATCGGACATGAGCACTCCGTTGGGCCGCGCGGCCGGCAATTGGCTGGAAGTTAAAGAATCCGTGGCCTGCCTCGAAGCTTCCGGTCCCCCGGATTTGCGCGACCTCGTGCTCACGTGCGCCGCCCATCTTCTGGAACAGACTCGTAAGACAAAGAGCTTCAAAGCCGGAGTGAAAGTGGCCGCGGATTGCCTGGACTCGGGCGCGCCGCGAAAAAAGTTCGATCAAATGCTCCTGGCACAGGGGGCGGACCTGGCGGCCTTCAATAAAAAGCTGTTATCGGACTTCACCGCGCCGGTCGTTGTGGATTTAAAAGCGCGCCGACCCGGAGTCATTTCGCGATGTGACGCCCGTATTCTCGGCGAGGTGATTCGCGACCTGGGCGGTGGACGACCGACGAAAGAATCGGCAATCAATTATGACGTCGGCATTGACCGCATCAGCAAGCCACGCGAGAAAGTGAAAAAGGGCGACGTCCTGGCCCGCATCCACGCCGCCACCAGAGTGGACGCCGCGACCGCGCTAAGCCGGGCCGAATCAGCCTTTGCAATTCGCGTTTAACAGCCTCTTACCCTCCGACCTGCGCCTTGTATTGGTCGGGCGACATGAGCGAGCTTATTTCGTCCGGGTTGGACAATTTCATTTTAAAAAACCAACCCTTGGCGTAAGGCTCCGTGTTGGTGAGGGCCGGTTCGTCCACGACCGACTTGTTCGTTTCAAGAATTTCGCCGCTCACGGGCGCATAGATGTCGCTGGCGGTTTTCACGGACTCCACAACCGCGCACGGCTCGCCGGCTTTGACCTTCCGACCGGTGGCGGGCAGTTCGACAAAGACAATGTCCGTCAATTCCTGTTGGGCATGATCGGTAATGCCGATGGTGGCCGTGTCGCCGGCGAGTCGGACCCACTCATGCGACTTCGAATATTTCAAATCTGAAGGAATGTTGCTCATACCATTGTCCCGAAGCTTACGGCAGGTGCCCAAAATTAAAAATTAAAAATGACGCAAAATTTGACGTTTCCCGCACAGCCGATTGCCGCCTGGCATCCGGGCTGACAGATGCCGCCGACTTGACTTTTTCCGCCTTCAAGCAACATTAAGGCCGGTTATCCAATCGGATTTGGGGGTTTCGGCCATCTCATTTTAGAAGGGGGGCTGAAGCAGACATCGACCGGGAGTGAAATCACGTGACGAGCCCTAAGACGCTCTCGAAGCGCGATACGCCGTTACAACAACTATGACGCATCGGTTTTTGACGCATTGCCGCCGCATAATTCGAGTTACAGTTTCGCTTATATTGATCTTTGGCGTTTGCCGTGTTCGGGCGGCGGATTTTTTCGCGGGCGCCCGCGGCGGCGCTGCTTTGGAGGGGAAGGGCAGCGAATTCCACCAGGCCGACCTATATGGCGGAATCTATCTGCCGGGACACTGGCATTTCTATTCAAATTGGTTCTTGCGGGCCGGCGGAGATGGTTCCGTGGGCTGGCTCAGCGACGGCGACAAAAATGCTTTCGTTGGCGCCCTCGGCCCCTTCGTCGAATTGGGTAAAGGAAAATTCCCCCTCACGCTCGAAGTCGGCGTCGCTCCTACTTTACTGAGCCGACACCAGTTCCGTTTGAAAGATTTCGGGGACAATTTTCAATTTACCGACCACGTCGACCTGAATTGGAGAATTGCCGATCGCTTTACCGCGGGCATCCGTTTTCAACATATGTCTAACGGCGGCATCAATCATAACAATCCCGGGGTAAACCTGGAGATGCTAACGTGTCGATTTAATTTTTGAAGAATGGTAGCGCGTACGGGAATCGAACCCGTCTTTCAGCCTTGAGAGGGCCGTGTCCTAGCCGATAGACGAACGCGCCATGCGGCAAAGATAACAGAAAATCGCCGAATAAGGCGAGAAGAAACGATTATGCGGTGGCCGTCGGTTTCGGCCGTGGCTTCGACGGCACTTGACACTCTCCTGCTAATGTTTAAGGCTGTGTTCAGCGCGGGTGTGGTCCAATGGTAGAATGCGGGCTTCCCAAGCCTGAGACGAGGGTTCGATTCCCTTCACCCGCTCCATTGCTTATCAATGACTTGCGAGGAAGTGCAGTAAAAGTGCAGTAAATTAGAGAATTAGAATAGGGCTATCTGCTTGCGAGAAGCCGTTCAGCTTCTTCTTTAATTTTCCCGGCAATTTCAGTGAATGCTTCATCTTTGTCAGAAAAAGAACACACTGGCTTGCCATCTTTAGGGAGAGCTTGCAATTTGGAAAATGAAGTGTGTTTCCACATGCAACTGCGAAGAATAATCGGGACTACGACTGCCGACCCTGCTTCGTGCTTTTCAATCGCGCGTTCAAGCTCAATATCGTAACAGTATTGCGAGTTGATGAAGTCAATGCTGATCAACATGAGGATTATATCAGCCTGTTCAAGGTTTGCGGAAATTGCCTGTTCCCATTCACCGCCAGCAGGAATTTTGCGATCATGCCAAACCTCAATTAATTCCATCCGTTTTAATGGCATCAGATGGCTTAACAGTTGATTCTTGAGTGCCTCATCAGCATGACAATAGGAAACAAAGACTTTAAGAGAACCCGAACCTGGAGCTTTGGCCAAGCCAACACTTCCGCCGTAACCACGACCGATAATTATTTTCTTTTCATCCAAAAGCTCTTGTTTGATGCGATTGTAACGCTCTGATTCCCAATTAAGGGCTTCTTGCAATGTGGCGTTTGAGACCAACCTTTGCTGGTTTCCTGAAGCTTGTCCTAAAGCATCAAGAAAAAGCTCTTTGTTGGTTCTCCGGTTTCGAGTTCTTCTGGCCCTTCTTCGACGGCGCGGTGGCATAGCTCAAGTAAACTACCAAATTTTGATATTTGCTGCAATTCGGATTCGAGCCGCCTTATGGACTTCACGCCTCATGCAGAATTTGCGCGGCGCGGGGAGGCAGTTTTGAAGCGGCAGCAGCCATATCAGCATCACGTTGATCTGACTGCTTAAATCCGCTCTGTCCTGCCCGCCACCGAACCGACAATTTTCTACATCCAGAACTTAACCGTCGGCGTGGTCAGCATTGGCAGCGCCCCTAAATCGCCCGCAATTCGCCTGACAGAAGCTTTTCGAGTCTTGGCCATGCAGTCCCATGTCGTGCCCCATCCCTGCTCAAAACCTCATTGCAGCCAGTATATCAACAAACGCAGCGGTTGTCTCTCGGAGACTGGCCCTGACAGCCGTTTTTCATTGATTGTCCGTTGCCGTCCGGTACAGAAATTTGATCCCGTTGCACCATTGCGAGAAACCGAATCAAGCCGAACTCCGGGAAGCCCGAAAAACCCGAATAGCGCGGTTATACATCGCAAGCGATGTTCCGCGCCGAAGGGGACTCAAACGCCGTCCCCTTGGAATCCGGCTTTCACCGCCGGACGTTGTCCGGCCAAGGGGCTGTCCGCCCCCTGACCTCGGACACAAAGGCGTTCCGCCCTTGTAGAACCCTGACCAAAGGACAACGTCCCTTGGAACCCCGCACACCAAGGCCGTGCCGTCCCTGGCACCCTCGCCCAACCGTCCGCCGGTTGGAATCGCGCCAGCGTCCCGGCACCGCTGGACTGCGCCCGGAGGGGGCAGCTTTTAGGGTGTAAATGAAAGAGGCGCGAAACGCGCGTTGTGAATATCAGACGGGGCATCTGTCGCTCTCAGCCGCCGCGACGGGCGGCATCTGGTTAAACACCCCGCTAATAAGAAATCGCGCTATTTTCGTTTTTTGCCATTTACGCTAATAGCGAATCGTGCTATTTTCGGCATCGAAAATAGGAACCGATGGCAAAAACGACCAACATTCCCGGCAAAAAGGTGCCACAAGGCAAGTATTCCGCCTTTGTGCCAGACCCACTGCCGCCTGCCGTTGATTGGACGCCCCGACTCATCCGCCTGCTATCCGACGCGGACAGGCTGATTGGCAAGTTGGCGGGTGAGGGTGGGCGATTGCCCAACCCGCACGTCCTCATGCGTCCGTTTACCCGGCGCGAGGCCGTGCTATCCAGCAAAATTGAAGGCACACAGGCGACCCTTGGCGAATTGCTGGCCGCCGAAGCCGGTATTGCCGTGGAACGCAGCCCCGACGATCTGCGCGAAGTCGGCAACTATGTAGTCGCTTTGGAACACGGTATATCCCGGCTGGGAAAATTGCCGATTTGTGTGCGCCTTATTAAGGAATTGCATGAAAAACTCATGACCGACGTAAGGGGACATCACGCTACGCGCGGCGAGTTCCGAAAGATTCAAAACTGGATTGGCAAGCCCGGTTCAACAGTCGAAACGGCTTCGTTTATTCCACCACCGCCCGATGCGGTGGAGCCGTGCCTTGCCGCATGGGAAAAGTTTTTGCATGAGTCAGATTTGCCACCACTTGCCACCATCGCCTTGGCGCACTACCAATTCGAGGCCATCCATCCGTTTCTCGATGGAAACGGACGGGTTGGCCGATTGCTCATTACGCTGTTTCTGATTGAGCGGAAGATTTTGCCCACGCCATTGCTTTATCTGTCCGCATTTTTTGAGGCGTCACGCCGTGACTACTACGACGGATTGCGCGGCGTCAGCGAACGCGGCGCATGGCAGGACTGGATTGAGTATTTTTTGTTGGGCGTGGCACGCATGTCGGAAGATGCGGTAAATCGTGCAGGCAAGATTAACGCGAAGCTGGTGGAATGGCAAAAAAGCGTGGCAGGCGAATCCACTAAAACACCGCTGCGGGTTGTCGAATTGCTGGCGGCGAATCCGTTTATTACCGCCAAAGGTTGCGTGGAGAAACTTGGCATTGCTTTCACCACGGCACAACGCGCCATTGAACGATTAGAACGTCTTGGAATCGTCCAGCAAGCAGGAACGGCGAAACGCGACCGCGTTTATTGCGCGAAGGCATTGCTCGACATATTGGAAGAACCAGCACAGTTGGTGCCGAGTGGTAATAGTTAACGCTGGTTTTTATGCAGAATGGGCTTAAAGATAGCCTTATAGTCACAGGTCATGAAGATTAAGGTTTTTGGTTATGACTCAACAAAAGCCTATAGAACAATTGGTAATGGATGTAATCCGGGCAAATCCCGGCATACAGGCAAGAGAGATTGTCAAAAAGCTGAATCAAATTGCTGGCGTCTCTGCGGAAAGAAACCAAGTCAATCAGTTACTATACGGCGTCTTGAAGCAACAACTGTGGCAAGACAAAGCCTATTGTTGGTATCTCGCCTCCCATGCCACTAAAAGCAAATCGGATACGAACAAACAGCACGCGCAATCTTCAATAGCCAAATTAGCCCGCTATTATTTGGATTGCTTATCAATTGATAATGACTCAGGCGTCTCAGAGTTTGCGGACAGTAAATTTGGTAAGCCCAATTATGCTCCGCTCGCCTCATTGCCGCTGGTTACTGAGCAGCCGGATGAAGCAATGGCGACCGCTGATTATGGACATTTACTACATAAATTGCGCAAAGACCGCCACCGGTTAACACTATATCTTGGTTATCCACTCCGGCTTCGTCTTATCAAATCAAAGCGCTCGAATTGGGAAGGTTTCATGCTGGAACCATTGTTTTTGTTCCCAATACAACTCAGCGCCGATGGTCAGCGTGCTGTGTTAGAGCCGGACGCAAGCCCATTATTTAATTTTGCTGCGTGGAAAGGGTTGTCCATTGGCGGTGAAAGTAATTTGATGCAGGAAATTGCAGCCTTTTCAGACGAGCTTGGCCTCAATCGCCCCCTTGCAGAGCAGCCGGATTGGGATGAAGTATGCCACCGCTTTGCTGAACTGACGGCAACATGGGATTGGAAAGAATCACTTGATCCGCATAACTTGGTTACAACCCCGCCGATTACCGAATTGCGGGAAGATGGCATTTATAATCGTGCCATCTTGCTGACAGGTGAAGCATCCAAATATACACGCGGACTGGAAAGCGAGCTTTCAAAACTAACAGAAAAAGGCTCGTTGTCGGATACGGTATTGCATAGCATTCTTGACGGTTCAGTGAAGCCGAAAGTTCTAACCAGTGAACAGCCTTTGCTGGAAATCTTACCGCTCAACAGCGAACAGCGTGAAGCAGTGCGTCAGGCTTTAACCCAGCCATTGACAGTGATAACCGGACCACCGGGCACCGGCAAGTCACAGGTGGTTTCGGCCATTTTAGCCAATGCGGCTTGGCATAATATGAAAGTGCTTTGTGCCAGCAAGAATAATAAAGCAGTGGATGTAGTAGAAAGCCGAGTAAACAGTCTTGCAGCACGACCGATTGTAATGCGTTTGGGAGCTTCAAATGATTTACAAGCTCGTCTAGTGGATTATCTTACCCGCCTACTTTCTTCCAGTGCTGATGTTGAGGAAGAACGCCTTTACGAAACTCATTTGGCGCACATGAAGCGCATTCAAGAGCGTTTTGTCGAATACGAACGTCAGCAGCAGCGATTGATTGAGCAGCGGAATAAGGTAGATGCCCTGGACCAAGTAATTTCGCATTATAGAGATACACTGCCACGACCATTATTCCAATCCTTCCGTCAGGCGCATAACCTTCCAGAGATACAGGAAGGATTGTCGCAAGCCGTGCGCACACTCAAGCGTGCAACTAAAGAAGAGCAAGGAGTTATTGCAAGGTTATTGTGGCCGCTTCTACGAAAAGGACGTTTGCGCGAATTAGTGGAAGCAATAACGTCTTGGAAGCGATTTGGCGAACACCTAGCAGCCCGTTAAAGAATGCCACTTTTTTCGACATTCGAGGATGAACTGCCTGGCGGGGTGAGCTGTGACCGTTACCAGGAACAGCACTGCTGCACCCAACAACGAATAAGGCAGCGTACTTTTGTTCGCCTTGACCA
>DASYZW010000008.1:0-3258 GCA_035945915.1 Verrucomicrobiia bacterium
TTTTTTTTTTTTTTTTTTTTTTTTTTTTTTGTTCATTCGCGATGGCAAGTTCAAAGTGACCACACAAATCCAGGGTGACGAAGTCCGCGTTACCGGCAAAAGCCGCGATGAATTACAGACTGTCATCGCCGCCGTAAGGGCCAAAGAATTTCCAGTGTCAGTACAGTTTGTGAATTTTCGGGACTGATTTTAAACAGAAACGGACGTTTGTCTCTGTGAATAAATTCCTCTTGCAAAATCCGGCATCAGCAGTAGAGTGACTGTGCCCCAATGAGAACTGGGCGCTTGGCGGGTGTGGCGATGTTTTAACGTGTGTCTTCGCCGCCCCGCCTATTTTTTTCCCTTTAGACGATCCAACGATTTAACGTTTGAACGTTTTTACCCCCACAATCATTCCTCCATCACCACTGCGGCTGAGCGCGCTGGAATTTCAATAGTTCCGTCCGTGGGCAAGGCATCGGGATGCTCAGGCGTCGCAAGAATCAGGTCGCCCGGGTGAGGAATCGACACAATCGCTTTGATCGGCCGGTCTAATTCCTGGTTCACAACCACGACGGCACGTTTGCCTGTGGAGGTTACAAACATAGTGTGACGAACAGCGCCGTCGGCGGTCACGTCCGCGCCCAGCGTGTCGCGAAAATCGCCGTCCCAGAGATACTGTTTGTACTTGCGGCGGAGGGCGTCAATTTTTTTGCCGTAAGCGAGGGTCAACGGGAAATCCTCAAGGTAACCCTTAAACTGAAACGGTTCATAGCTGATAATGTAACCCTGAAGGAGAATCAGGTTGAGCATTTCCCGGTCATCCCAACCGGTCACGGCGCACATTAGCCGAAGATTCGGGTCGAGGTAACGGCAGACCGGTTTCGAGTCGTTTCCAATCCGGAAATATGAACATCCAAAATCCTGCATGAGCCAGTCTTCCGGCCCTTCGCCCGCAAGCACGAAATCCGGATTCGTCTTGTCAGCCTCTTCGCGGACCTCGTGGCAAAGCAATATGTCGCCGTGATAAATGTAGCCGGGCGGAGTATAACCATGATCGGGCGCCCAGGTATAGAGCACGTCGGCGTGATGACAAAGTTCGTCCCAAAGCCATCCTTCGGCGCCCAGCGCCAGGACTTTATCAAATTCATGAACGGCAACATCGCGGTATTGCGGGTCCAAAAAGTCCATAACGGCGCGGCGATGGTTATTGAGGCCGGCGAGCTGTGTGGGAGTATAATAACTGTAGCCACCCTGCTCGTATCGCCGGCCGTTTTCATCCGTACACTCGTACTTGTACAATTCGTTGGTATACCACGGCTGGGTGAGATCCGCCCAATTCGGTTTACCGCCAAACAAGACGATTTTCACTCCTTTGGCCTGGATTTGAGCGATCGCATCGTGAAATTCCTGCCATGTCCCCAGCCCCGGCTCGGTATCCTCCGCCGGGTCCCCGCCGTCCTGCCCCCAATGGTTCCAGCCCACAAGTTGAATGGCCGCCACACCGTTATCGGCGCACTCCTGCCCATATTCGATAAGATTGGTATAGGCGACGCGGAAATCCTGCTCCGGAGAATCAATCTGAAGCTGCTGCCAGGAGTTCACGTCCTTAATCCAGGGCGCCAAATGCGGTTCCTTAAACCATGTTGCCCGCCATTCCTTATAACAATCCACACCGGCATGCCAGTCGCCGTTGTATGCTCGCAGGACTATCGGCGCCAAAACAGCAGTCGTGTTGGGATGCACATACGCCCAATGTGTCGTATAGAATTCAAGGCGCGACGGGTTCTCCTTCGATTTTGCAAATCCACGGCGGTTAAAGGTAAAATTGAGCAAATACGGCTCGGTCGGGTCGTGCATCTCCACGTAAAGGCCCACGTTTGTGGATTGGACCAGGCAAAAGAGGCTCTGCTTGGATTGCACGGGCCTGCCCGGAATATCGCCATCCACAAGGTTGGCATACCACATATGCTCCGTCTTCATGGCTGCGCCTTCGGACGGCGGGTTGAAATTTCCGAAATACGGATAATCAAGCGTGCTCACCATCTGCGACGAATCGTTTTGAATCGTGCTGTCAAAGGTCAGCTTGTCGTTGTCCAACGAAACTGTCGCCGTGAGCGTAATCGGCAAAACGTCTCCATTCTGGTTGACGAGGTCCTTCCATTGAAGGCGGACCTGGTGCGCGGACACTTTCGTCACTTCGGCGGCCTTTTGATTTCGCCCATAAATAAAATTGTCATGGTGGTCCGTCGGGACATTGAGGCGGAAAGAGATTCCCAGTTGCGGACGCGACTCAATGTTCCAGCCGGTGTTATGGCTTTCCAACCGCGCCAACGCTCCGGAATTTTTATTAAAGACCGCGGTCCAATAATTGTTCTTAATCGTCAGCTCGTTCGTCGAGGGACGGAAAAAATTCATCGGCGATTCAAGGGCGGCCGCGGAAAATCCAGCGACCAGCATGACGGCGATGACGGCGGCGGAAATCACGCGACTGAAAATAATCGGTTTCGAATATTGCATACGTTTAATAAAAATCGTTTCGAACAGTGGCGCCAGCCTCGTAACGCGAACCTGCGCTATGATTGCGCCTCCGGCGGGTGACATGGTTATTAATTTGATCGTGACTGTTTAAATAAATCTTTCCCTGCCCCCAGGTCTCCCTTGTAACAGCGTATCACGATCGGGGTCAAATGCGTTGTCGAGTGCCCGGCCGCAAAAACGAAATGACAGGCGCGAAACACCAAAAACACCGGCGTCATCGAATTTTCAGCATTGTCGTCTTTTCCCCAAAGGGCGTCTTTGCCGGGAATCTCGTCTGCCTGGGGAACCAATTGCGTGATGGACGAGATGACTCCCGGATGTTGTTCGAATGTGTATTCCAGCCGGTAGGGCGCTGAGCGCGCATCCATGCTCACACTCATCCCCTGGTCCGGCGCCTGCAGCAGACAAAAAGCGCTCTCCCAATCCCCCCTCTCTTTGGACGCTTCCATGACTTTTGTGGGATAGAAAACTCCCCAATAACCTTTGCGATTCACAAAATGGGGATAAACCTCCTCCTCCTGCATTCCGCTCATTTGGCCGTTCTTCATCGCACAAGCTTTCAGCGAGGACTGCCGCGACGGAGCGTTAAGATCGCCAAAATAGGGGTAATCAATTGTTTCCACCGTCAACGATGAATCGTTTTGGAGCGTGGAATTAAAAGTCATCGCGCCATTATTCAACGCTACATTAGCCGAAAAGGTCATGGGCAAGGTCCCGCCGTTTTCGCTGACCAAATCA
>DASYZW010000009.1:0-2203 GCA_035945915.1 Verrucomicrobiia bacterium
CGCTCCAAACAAAATTGACATTTTTGTCCACGCGCGTCACCGCCGGGGCGCCGGAGAGGCTATCGTTGGAAAAATATTCGGCCTGCAAACCCGGCTGGCCATCGGGCGTTTTAAGCCAGCCCTGCGGGACCGGTTGTTGGAGTCCTTCAAGCACCGGGGCGACCAGGATATTTTGGCCCAGGAGGTATTCGTCGTCTCGCGCCGCGTCAGGATATTGAGGATAATACAAATCCAGCCGGCGCAGCAGCGGTTGACCGGTTTCGTAGTTTTCATGGGCGGCCGCGTAAAACACCGGCAGCAACCGATAGCGCATATCCAAAAATCGGCGGGCCACGGCTTCCGCCCGGGGCCCGAATGCCCATGGCATGCGCTCGTGGTTATACGTGCAATGCGGACGATAAACCGGCGACAGCGCGCCGTATTCGATCCAGCGGATGTAGCCCTCAGGGGTGGGATCGGCAACGTGTCCGCCCAGGTCTTCGCTCATATAAGGAAACATTGAGCAAACGCCGGAATTGACGGCATTTTCGACGCCTTGACGCAAATAGTCGTAACCGGGACGGATGTCCCCGGTCCATTGGATGGAAAAACGATGTGAGGCGACATCCATGGGTCGGTTCCGGATGCCGTTGTCGATGCCATCCACGTTGGCCATGATCGCGGGACGCGATCCAGGCCGGTCGCGTTGCGTAATATCGTGATACATTCTCATTCCCCAGACCTCCTTTTTTAAATTGGGCGCGGGCGTCTTCAAGGCGACCATCCAATTACGATCGAACCACCAGATATCCAGGCCTTCATTGAGCAAGGTTGTCAGACCATTCCACCGATAGTTCAGTTCCCTTGGATCCAGGGCAGTGGCCGCTTGCGGTTCAGGATGGTCATTGAACATCACGTGAACATGCTTTTCATGGGCTTCCTTAAAAAAGCGCGCCATGTTTGGAAAAAGGTTCGTGTTGGGTTGATATCCAATGGAAGCGCCCATCCGCCAGCCGGTATCCACGACGAGAACGTCCAACGGAATTTGACGCCCGCGATAGTCATCGACCTGCTGCAGCGCGGTCGCTTCGCTGTAGTCGTGCCATCGGCTGTCAAATGCGCCAAACACATACAGCGGCGGCATTTCCGACGGGCCAGTCAATTTTAAGAAATCTTTTCTCAACTGCGGATAACTTCCATCGGGTACAAATACGTAAACGTCCGGCGCGTCGTTCTCCACGTCCCAGCCAGATGTTTGCGGATGGGCCGTATTATCAGCCGGGGCAGGCGTCAGGCCCCACTTCGGCGGAACGATGCGTGGCGTATCAGCGAACGACCAGACCTGCGGACGATCAGAAGGGCCTGGCAGCCAGACGCTATTGTCCAAAACTCCATTGTATTGATAGAGAATTTGTCCTCCGTTTGATTTTACTTGAACTCCGTCGAGCGAGGTCGCGTTTTGCGGCACAGCAACGGTGTAATTGGCCGTTTCAATTTCGGCGGCAACACCGTTCGTGCTAAACGTAAATTGCGCGCCCGGCCAAACGCGATTGACGATATGAAAAGTTGTCCGGTCTTCAAAACCCTCCGGACCTTTTAATTCCAGCCGGACCAGCGAGCCCGACAATAATTGCACTCGCACATTTCCGACGATGACGTCATTTTCCGCCGCCAGGAGGCATTGTCCGGGAAGCCAACCCGCCAGTAATACAGTGAATAAAAAGATTGTTTTCATTTTGCTAACTCATGATTGAAATTTTTTGTCTCAGCTATTGACCGTTGTTTGCCGTCCATTGTCTTTGGTGGAGATTTCAAGAAGGAATGGCACAGCCATTTTGGCCCATTTTTCAGGATCCGGATAGCTGCCGGCAGAACCTCCGAATGTGCTCCGCAGCATGTCGGTATCAATAATACCCGGGTTGAGCGGAACTGCCGCCATGCCGGCAGGCAACTCCTGCGCAAGAGAGCTGGTCAGTCCCTCAATGGCCCATTTCGTGGCGCAATATGGCGCTACTTCGGCATCTGCGGACCGTCCCCAACCGGAACTGAAGTTGACAATGATACCGGATCGGCGCGCAACCATCGCCGGAACGAAATGACGGATGACATTGGCGACACCCTTGATATTCACGTCTATGACGTCGGAAAACTCTCGGGCCGGGATCTTCCAAAGAGGCGCGTTACGGGCGATCAGAGCCGCGTTATTGAGAAGCAAATCGGGCGG
>DASYZW010000010.1:0-2732 GCA_035945915.1 Verrucomicrobiia bacterium
GGCCGAAGCTGTAGCCCAGGTTTCCGTGGAGCACAGCATCAATGCTGGATTCTTCGATGGGTACAAACGCCAAATTCGTCGAAGCCGGGGCTGGGACGCGCAAAGCGGCCCTGGCTCGCAGGTCATAGGTCATTCGTTCCAGCCGTTCGAAGAAGTCCACCCGCAATAATTGAAGGACGCAGACCAGAATGACGACTCCCGTAGCGACGATGACCGGCGCGTGTTTGGCAGGCTTGAATGTCACACAGCCGGATTAAACGAAAAACCAGAGCAACTCAAGGCTGCTCTGGTTTGAAAAAGGGATTTTTAAGCCCATCAGGGAATCAATCCCCGAATTTAATATTGACCCGCGCCGGACGGGGCTGGCGGATTTCTGTCTTCCCCTTGCGTTGGCGAAATGAATACCCACGTCAGATCACGCGCCACGGGGTAGACCTGCGCGTACAGCGTTGAGGCATAGGCGCCAAAACGTTTCAACGCCGCGATGGCCTTAGCAGAAAGGTGCAGAATTTGGCCGGTTTGTGGATTATATTCGAAGCCGCCATGGACGACGACGACATGGGGCTGGCCATTGGAACCGATGAATGAAATCACGATCTCGCCGTGAAGCCATTGGGCCGATCCATCCGCCGCAACACTGCCTGACGAGCCACGGATTCCGGCCACTCCGTTCGGGAGTTTAATGATGTACTGGGAACTCGCGGACATCTTTTTAACGCTGGTAAAAATTTTGCCGGCGCGCAAATCCAATTCCGTATCACTCACGGTATCGGCGCCGGTATCCACAACGGTCAATTTATCAACGGCGAGCATGGTGTCGCCGGACATACGAATGACGTTTTGTTGGGCCATTGGCTTCGAGGCCACATAGCCGCGAATCTGGGGGTCGGGCGCCATGGCCAGGGCAGAGGCATTCACCGGGGCGGAAATCTTCTCCGCAAAAGGAACGGGGGTTCCACTCAGGACGAGATCGCAGCTGGATCCCGCGGCGGTTTCGATTACCGCGCCCTGGTGAAGAATCTTGCCCGTTACCAGTGGATGCCACGTTTGGCCGTCGACGGAATAGCGGGCCTGCCCCTGAACGTTGACGACGGTGACGGCAGCAGGCTTGACATCGTTCATTGCGCTGGCGCCGAAAGCCCACGCAACCATCAAACTGCACGCGGCTAATAATTGAAGTTTTCTCATAATACAATATTTCCCAATTAGCACTCTGTTGCCTAAAGATTAAGCGGATTTAGGCAAAAGTCAACAGCCAAAAAGCGGTAAATTTACGGTTTTCCGGGGGCCAAAACGGACTGACCCGATGCCTGCCTGGCAAGCTGGTCTTGCACGATATCCCAATAAGAAAATGCGATCGGGTTGGTGCCGGGTTCCAGGCGAATTGACCGCCACAAACAAACCCGGGCCGCCGCGTAGTCCCCGGCCTGGATATAATGCCACCCGACGTTGGCCATAGTAAAATAACCGTTTGGGTCCAAAGCCTCCGCGCGACTGTAATAGGGGCCGGCCTTATCATGCTCGTCCAGCCAGTCCAGGCACATCCCGTAGCCAAGCTCGGCATAGCCGTCAAACGGGTCTAACTTTATCGCCTTCGCATACCATTCGATCGCGGTTTCAGCGAGAGTCTCGTAATCCTCGCCTCCCTGAAAACTTTGGAGCCGGTAAAGTTCCGCAATATCATACGCTGTTTGAAAATCTTTCGGTTCGGCTGCATATGCCCGCTCAAGATACGATGCTCGCTCTAGAAACGGCAGATTCAAGTTGTCCGCGCGCGCCTGCCAGATAGTCGCCTGCGCGCGGGCATATCCTTGCAGTCCAAAATACACAATTCCACCCGCTAATATTAAGAAAAGGGTGATTCGTGCAATCAAGTTGGGTGCGGTCCTGAAGTCAGGCGTTGCAAAACGCAGTTGCCCGGCTAAAAGCGCTAAAAAAACGACGCCAATTAAGGCATTTGCCGGAATATGCAGGTTAAAATCGACAAAAGAATGCGCCATTAAAGCCATGAGCGCGCCCGATGCCCCCACATAAAAGGCGAAACGATTGCTCATCCCCCGTCCCGCTTCCTTTTCGTCCGGCGACACCGCCTTCCATGATTTGATTAAGCCGCCGCCAAACGCCAATATCCCGCCAAGAACAATGATTCCGCCGATCGCACCCCAATCGGCCAGCAGGTTGAGGTAGTCATTGTGGGCACGGTCGGGCCGCGCTTGAACGTCTGCCGGACGATATTGCCGAAACCGATAATCATAGTGTGCCGGACCTACACCAAACCAAAAATCATCCATCCACATTCTCTCCGCCGCTTTCCATAACTCGCCCCTGTCCCTAAGGTCCCTGTTGTCGCTGGTTCCAAGCGATTTCACACGTTCCAGGTAAAGAATGTCGTGTGAAAGATAATTAATTACAAAAAATGCCAGGCCGGCTGACATGGCAACAATCACAATGAATGCCGCCAATCGGTGTTTGCGATGGCACAGCAATGCCCCAAGGACAGCTATCATTCCGACGCCGGCGGCGACCCATCCGCCGCGCGAAAACGTCATCGCGAGCGCCACGCCCATCGTCAGAAGCGCATAACACAGCCATACGCGGGTGACAGCCTTCACTCGCCCCGCTAAAAGAAACGCCAGGGCCACCGGCATCGTCATTTCCAAAAAACAGGAAAAATTGTTGGGCGAAATATAGGTCCCGGTGGCCCGGCCCAAATACGGTGAAATCTCATTCCA
>DASYZW010000011.1:0-4286 GCA_035945915.1 Verrucomicrobiia bacterium
ATAGCCTGTTGCGCTGAACACGATAGTCCTGGTTCCTGGCGTTTGGAGGATCGGCGCCTGTGCCGGTGTAAACTTGACCTGGCCTGCCGTCGTGGTGCTGTAGGCACTCGTTGGAAGAACAGTCCCGTTTACGGTGATGGCTGTGATGCTCGAGCGCCAAACCGAGTCATCCGGACTCAATGCGATGCTGAACGTCGCGGCGTTCGTGCCCAATTTGCTTTGCGCGGTGAGCACCGGCGTCGGCATCGGCTCATACGCGTTGGCCGTTTGCTGCGGCGTGAACACCAGGCCTTTGATCGAGGCGGTGCCTGGAGAGGTATAGAGCAGGTTGGTCGAAATAATGTGGATATTTGCGTTCCAACCGGCAGAGTCGGTGATGCGGTAGATGCTGTTTCCCCCGGTGCCGCCCGCACCGGTTGTGTAATAGATGTAAGCTTCGCCCATGCCGTTGGTGGTCACGAACATGCCGTCGATTCCAACGGTATTCGTCCAGGTACCGCTGTTCGTCCAACCATACCCGTTATTCGGATTTAGCGAATCGACATTCGGCCCCCACGAGAACTTGTTGATAATGCCTTTTTTAGCGCTAATGCCATCACAAGTGTACATCACGTCATACGAAGTGCCGCAGTTCGTCGAGATCATGTAGAAGTCCGTTGCGTTTGGATCGGTTCCCAAATTGTTGGGCTGGATATAGCTATTGTCATAAACTTCGTAAACGTTGGGAATTAGCAAGCCGCTGATAGCCTTCTGCGTTTCAACATAAGCGGACGGTGGATTCGCCAGGTCCGTTTGAGGACCGAAACACTTCACCACCACGTTGTTATAGAAGTTGATGTTGGCATAGGGGAGATATCCCGTGCCAAAGTACAATCCTCCTTTGTCATCAATGAAATAGTTAACATCGTCCGCCGTACAGGCCGCGCGGGCCTGGCTGCCGCCCAGCGAAGTGGACGAATAGGTTGCACCCACCGTCAATCCGTTGGTGTAGTTCATTCCGACCGCCGCGCGGTTGAGGTTGAACGTTTCGTCCGGAGTTGCAGCGCTGCCGTCCGCAAACGCGGCAAAGGTCAACAATGTGCCATCTAAACTCAACGCCAGCCTGCCGGTCGAGCCCGCGGGAGATTCGCGCAAGGAATTAGTCCCGGTAGCGCTCACCGGAACGATGTTGACCGGGGTCGTTTGGCTCGCGGTCGAACCTTTGACTTCAATCATGCTGAACGTCGTGTTGTTCGATAATGTATCAACTTGCAGTGCCGCAATATCGCCCGGAGTAAATGGAACCGGCGCCGCCCCAATGTTGAACGGCGACAACGTGATATTGGTCGTCGTGCCCAAGGTGGCGGAATTGGTGTAGCCGCTGACAATCAGTGTCAAGGCTGCGCCGGTGACCGGTGTCGTGCCTGTCAGGGTGGCAGACAGGTTTGTAAACTCGATCACGCCATTAACTTCCTGTTGGTTGGTCGCCCCGCCAAGAATCCAGCCGCTGGCGCCACCGGCCAGCGCCTGAACGGAAACATTCGCATAAGGGTTCGTTGTGGTGTTGCCGTATTGGTCCGAGAGCATGAGAACCGGATTGACTTCCAGGGTACCTCCGCTGGCCGAGGGCCCCAGGGTTTGGATGGGAACGGTCAAGCTCTGGAATTTTCCGGCGGCAATCGGCTGCGTAAACCGAACGGTGCTGTAATTGGTCGCATAAATGACGATGCTGTCAACCGCGGCCAATTGTAAAAGCGTCGACTGCGATGGTGAGAAGATCAACATTCCAGGGTTGCTGGCATCATAACCATTTGTTAATTGAGCGCCGTTTACGTAAATGGCGGCAATGCTTGCGCGCCAGTTGGGATCGTCGGTGAATGTATTGGTGAAAGGATTGTCCACCGTGACGTTAGCAGCGGCGCTGACAACCGGCGGGGTTAAGCCATTGTATTGGCCGCCAAATGCGACGTTCCCAAATCGGGCGTTGCCGGAAGAATTGTTATACGGCAGGTCGTTATAGGCGACAACATCACCGTTTGATGAAGCGTTGACGATTCGAATACCGAAATAGGGATTATTGTCCACGTTCGGAAGGCCCGTAAAGTCCACGGCCAATTGGTTGTACCAGTTCTGGCCGGCAGTTTGGAAGAAATACGCGCCTTTAACCGTGTTCGGGTCCGCCGTTTGGTCGTTCGTCAGGATATACTGGGGGTTGGGAGCGTAAGCCAGGGTGTTGGCTGTAAATGAATTGGTCCATCCGTTGGTGGTATAAACCACACACATCTTCGCTTCGGCAGCCGAGGTAAAATAAATGTCGAAAGTCAAAATAATGTTCGAATAATTGATCGTGCTGACGTCAAATTCGACGCCCTGCGAGGCGATGGGCGCGATGGAGGTCCAGCCGTTGCCGGGGGCGCCTCGAGCGCGCCAGCAGTAGGGATTGTTTGGGGTCGAACTGCCCGATTGCGTCGTCACGTCAGGAGCATTCGTGCTGAACAGATTTCCGGAACCGAAGTTGAAATTGGGGATGTCAAATCCAATGCACGCGGCGCTGGCTGCGTCCTGGTAGGCGAAATTGAGGTCGGGAATCGGATTTTCAACGTAACCGGCATTGGTCGAGTATGGGCCACTGCCGTAGAGCAGGAAGGTCCAATCGGCAATCGTATCAATCGATGTGCCCAGGATAACGACGTCGTCCAGCGTCCAATTCCCGGAAGTGTTATTGTAAACCGCGCCGGTCGTATCCACGTCGTCTGTTCCCGTGGAGGCATTCACGAGGCGAATCGCGAAATTCGGATTGTTGTCCGCGCCCGAAAGACCGCTTAGGTCGACCGTGATGTTGTTATTCCAGCCGCTGGAAAGCTTGAGATAGGCGCCCATCACAGTGTTTGAGCTGGTGCTGTTATTTTCAATAACTGCCGATCCGGCGGATGTGATGTTCCCGACGGTGGTCCACGCGTGGCCTTCGGTCGTATATTGGACCTGCATATTGGCTTCGCCGGTTGATGGGACATAGACGTTGAATGAAACCATAACCCGGTAAAACCCGTATGTGTTGGCCGAGAATTGCGCCCCTTGCGTGCCGATGGGCGCGTTGGTGGACCAACCGTCGCCGCCGTTGGGTTGAGCGCCGTTGCCGCTGATCTGCCAGGAATTTGCGTCGCCCGAAGCGCTTCCCGTCGGCGCCGTCACGACGACCGGGTTGCTGAGACTGTTCGTGTTGTTATAGGAATTTGCCATGCCCAATGCGGCAGCCGATCCTGATCCCGAGGATGGCTGGGGACTCACGTTGGTTGTGCCGGACGACAAGTTCCCAAAAGTCCAGCCGCTAAGGACAGTGGTCGAGGCTTTCATGACGGATAGTGACGCCATGAAAGTCATTCCAAGGCATGCGATTTTTCGTAGTTTCATCTTTTAAATGTGATCGGTTTAGTTTGGGCGTTTCTCCGTTTTGAATGAACGGCGTGATTATTTCTCAAATTGGTCGGACGAACAGATGTCGGAGGCGTGACAATTCGGAAACACTTCCCGATAACCGTTATTGCCAAAGCTGCTGCCGCTGTCGGACGACATCCCGCCTCTATCAATTTTCGAATTCCGCCCGCATGTCACGACATCGTCTCCATATCGCCGCGGGATTGTAACAAATAACACGCAAGCTTGCCCGGCGCCGTGTTTGAGGAAAAAGATCCAGGCAACAAATACTAAATTCAGATGCATTCTAATTGGAAAAATAGAGACGGATTTACCCTGATCGAGCTGCTCGTGGTCATTGCAATTATTGCCATCATCGCAGCAATACTGCTTCCAGTGCTGAATCAGGCAAGAGAACGGGCACAGCAGGCCGCTTGTTTGAGCAACCTGAGACAGTGGGGACTCGCCGATAATTTGTACATTGACGACAACAGCAGTCTATATCCTTTTCCGAGATATCAGAGCTATGCCGGCTCCGAAGACCAGGATAATCCACAATGGGCTACCATCCCGGGTTACCACCGAAATGGTGAAGGCGACGACGTCTGGTTTAACGCGTTGCCTTCATATGTTGCGGCGCAGCCTCTATGGCAAGTGTCCTATAATAATGCGCCTTTGTTTTACAACTTCAAAAGCATTATCTATTGCCCCACGGCTATTTCACAAGGAATCGTCGCGCCTGATAATCAGGCCGCGCAGGAAAAGTATGACATGATCCCCGGCCAACGTCCGCTGTTCGGGTATTGTATGAACTCAAAGTATTTGGCCTATGAGCAACTAAATAAAGGTGGTGACACAATTCTCAAAGCCAACCTCGTCAAACACCCGTCGTA
>DASYZW010000012.1:0-17977 GCA_035945915.1 Verrucomicrobiia bacterium
GGAACCACCCATGCCGAGGTGGGAGGGTATCTTCTGGGCCTATGGGGGTTGCCTAATCCTATTGTCGAAGCCGTCAGCTTTCATCATCGGCCCGCGGACAGCGCTGTCTGCGGATTTTCACCGGTGGTTGCGGTTCATGTGGCCAATGCCTTTGCCCACGAGTTGAGCGGCTCGCACCCCGATTGGCCGGGGAATGATATTCAAGATAAAATTGTCGCCGGTTTTGGGCTTAGCGACCGCCTGGAACAATGGAAATTCTGCTGTCTGGCCGAAAAAGCTGCCCGCTCAATACCTAAAAAATGAAAGCAAAAGTTCTGTTCGTTGACGATGACGGAAATTTACTCGCATCGCTCAGGCGCAATCTCCGGAACCAATATGACCTGGAAACAGCCGAAGGGGGCGAGGACGGCCTGAGTAAAATTAAAACCAGCGGCCCCTTCCAGGTCGTGATTTCTGACCGCCAAATGCCCGGCATGGACGGCATCCAATTCCTTGCCACCGTCAGGCAACAGGCGCCGGAAACCGTCCGCATAATGCTTACTGGAAACGCGGATTTGGAACATGCCGTGCGGGTGGTC
The DNA here is from genome assembly GCA_035945915.1 of Verrucomicrobiia bacterium. Lineage (GTDB taxonomy): Bacteria > Verrucomicrobiota > Verrucomicrobiia > Limisphaerales > UBA11358 > UBA11358. The sequence goes on from DASYZW010000012.1 coordinate 579, forward strand.
AATGAGGGAAATATATTCCGGTTTCTGATCAAGCCCTGCCCGGTCGAGATTTTATCGCGGGCAGTTGACGATGCTCTGGCGCAATACCGTCTCGTCCTTGCTGAAAAGGAATTACTCGATAAGACCCTAAACGGCAGCATTAAGATGCTTACCGAGATACTCTCACTCGTGGATGCCGCGTCATTTGGCCGCAGCGAGAAACTAGGAGCTTTAATCACGAACCTGGCGCCAAAAATGGCGCTTGCCAATACCTGGGAAATTCGTTTAGCCGGGATGCTTTCTCCGATCGGTTGCGTTACCCTGCCGTGGGAGACCATCGCCAAAACGCGGACGAAAGAGGCGCTTTCCCACGCCGAAAAACAACTGATTGAGACCGTTCCCGGGATTGCCGCCCGATTGCTGTCAAATATCCCGCGACTGGAGGAGGTTGCCAAAATCGTGCGCTATCAGCAGAAACACTTTGACGGGGGCGGATTTCCTTACGACGACGTCAAGGAAGAGGCGATCCCAATCGGCGCGCGTTTTCTTAAAATTTTGAGCGATATGCAGGACCTTTTAGCCGCGGGAGAATCCTCGACAGCGGCTTTGGACGAGTTGTCAACGCGTCGTGGCCTCTATGACCCGAAACTGCTTGATTCGATTAGAACAGCTCTTGGTATCAGCAGCGAGAAACCGGTGGATGCGTTACAGACGATTTTAATCGCCGTCAGTGACCTTGCTCCCGGAATGGTGCTCCATACAGATATCCGAACGAAGGAAGGAATGATGGTTCTTTCGGCCGGCCATCACATCAATCAGATGGTCCTGGAAAAGATTCAAAATTTCAATTTAATTTACGGGATCGAGGAACCGATTTATGTAAAAAGTCCACAATAACATGCGCAAAATCCAGACATGAACGGCAATCCAAAAGCCAACAGATTTTGGAAAAGACACGATTTTTGTCGCGAACACGCGCGATTCACGGCGGCTGTATGACCGTCCCAACCCGCAACGACATTAATGTTCACGATTCGCTTGATGAGCGGAAGGCGTGCGAACACTTTTTGGGCAAGACCGTGGAACAGGCCGAGGCGTTGTTTCGCGAGAACCCGATCTATTACCAGGAGGACTTGATGTGGATGGGGCCGGTCGCATTTCGCTATTACATTCGGGCGGCCACCAATTATATCCGAAGCGGGGCGGCAACCGGCGATTCCGCGATGGTCATTTGTCTCGCTTCATTGCTCGAATTTAGGTTGGAGTACGAGTCAGCCGAACTCGAACCCGTTGCCCAAGAGCTCGCCGCTGTCTGCGGCTACGTTCTCGACCACTATGAGCGGTTTATCCTCACGCCCGGGATTTTTCCCGATGTTCCCGATAAACTCCACAAGCTCAGGCAGAAATTCTCGCGCATGAACGGGCCGGTTCTGTAGTATTCCGCTTTTCGCGTTCGTTGTGGTTAATCCACTTTCGCGCCAATTCGCGTTGGCAACGAAGCACGTTCAAAACGGCCAAACTGAAATTCAATCTCCGCACCGTTCAGTTTCGTTTGGCTTTTCGGCTTTTCTCCGGCCATTTCAAATTGCCATACTTTGTTAAGATGAATGAGAGGCAAGCCAGTGGTGTTTCTTCGTCCGGGGACCATAAAGATGCCTTGGCCAATCCTAATCTCAATGTAACTGCGCGATTGGATCGGTTGCCATGGTGCCGCTTTCATACCGTGGTGACGATCGCGCTGGCGTTAGGATGGATGCTGGATGCTTTCGAAACCAATGTCATCGGCAGTGTGCTCGGACAGGTGACCAAACTTTGGCGCCTCACTCCTGGGCAAGGCGCCTCGCTGGTCAGCGCGTGGGTCCTGGGCATGTTTTTGGGCGCGATCGTGTTCGGATATTACTCAGACCGGCTGGGTCGGAAGAAATTATTCATTTTCACACTGATCTGGTACGCGGCCTTCAGCGTGATCACCGCCTTTTCCTGGAATTATTATTCACTTCTGGGCTGCCGGTTTCTGGCGGCCCTGGGCATCGGCGGAGAATATTCCGCCGTGACTGCGGCCATGGTCGAGTTCATCCCGAGCAAGCATCGAGGCAAAACGGCGGCATTGATCCTGTCGGCTTTTCCGGTTGGGGGCATTCTGTCAGCGTTGAGCGCCGGGGCATTTCTTCATTTTTTCCCGCCCGACGTTGGATGGCGGATGGGTTTTGGCCTGGGCGCGGTGCTGGCGCTGTTCGGCTTATGGGTTCGCTACGCCATTCCCGAATCCCCCCGCTGGCTCGCCATGAACGGACATGGGATCGAGGCGGAGAAAATCGTCAGCCGGATCGAAGCCATAGTCGTTCGCCAGGCTGGCGCCGATTTGCAACCGGTCTCACCGGCCGCGGTGTCGGCCCCGCATAAACAACCCCGGATGAGCCAACAATTGAAAGAACTCTTTACCCGATATTTCGGCCGTCTCATGCTGACGTGTTCCCTGAATTTTTCGCAGGCCTCGGTCGTCTACGGCATCACTGCCGCGCTCAGCGTCGTGATTCTGCCCGCGGTCAAAGTCCCGACCGAACAAATGCCGACGTTTTATTTCACGGGATACGCGGGTTCACTGGCCGGCAGCCTTTTGGCGGCGTATCTCTTGGACAAAATCGGCCGCAAATTGACGATCCTGGCCGGGTACACGCTGGTCACCCTGGCCGTTTTCAATCTTTATTTTGCCTCGACGCCCGCGGCCGTCATGATCGGTAATATCATTCTGATGTTCTGTTTGATCGGCACGTCCAATTCATCTTATGTCGTCAGTTCGGAGATCATGCCGGTGAACAATCGCGCGACGGGCCTGGGCATTTCCGTGGCCGCGGGCCGAATCGGCGCCTTTGTCGCTCCGATCTCAATGGGGGCGGTATATTCGCGCACACACCATGCCGCCTGGCCGCTGCTCATATTGACCGCGATGACGCTGCCCGGCCCGATTGCGTCACTCATCTGGTACTTCAAAGGCATCGAAGCCAACAACCGCCCGTTGGAAGAAGTCAGCGGCGAATCTCGCCGACAGCCGATTCAATAAAACGTTGAAACGACCGGTGCGACGCCGATCGGCATTTGACAACGTCCATTTCTATTCGGATAGTATAACCGGGAGCCGAACATGAACTACACATGGTGAAGAAAATCTTTACTCCACTGGAACGCGATCCGCTGTGGTATAAGGCGGGTGTCATCTACGAAGTCCATGTTCGCGCCTTTTTTGACAGCAACGCCGACGGCGCCGGCGATTTCCGCGGATTGACGGAAAAATTGGATTACCTGCGCGACCTGGGCGTTACGGCGATCTGGCTGCTGCCGTTTTATCCGTCCCCGCTCAAAGATGATGGCTATGACATCGCCGATTACATGACCGTCCATCCCATGTACGGCACATTGAGCGATTTCAAAGTTTTTCTGCGCGAGGCCCATCATCGCGGGTTGCGGGTGATTACGGAATTGGTCCTGAACCATACGTCCGACAAGCATCCGTGGTTTCAACGCGCGCGCCACGCCAAACCCGGCAGCCGCTGGCGTGACTATTACGTTTGGACGGATTCACCGGATAAATACGCGGGCACCCGGGTGATTTTCAAGGACACTGAACTTTCCAATTGGACGTGGGACAGCGTCGCCAACGCGTACTATTGGCATCGATTCTACTCGCACCAGCCCGATTTGAATTTCGACAACCCGGTGGTCCATCGCGAGATGTTTAAGGTCCTGGATTTTTGGTTTGGCCTGGGGGTGGATGGCGTCCGCCTGGATGCGGTGCCCTACCTCTATGAACGCGAAGGCACGAGTTGTGAAAACCTGCCGGAAACGCATGATTTCCTCAAAACACTGCGCAAGCACGTGGACGAAAAATACGGCGACCGCATGTTGCTGGCGGAGGCGAACCAATGGCCCGACGATGCCGTGGCCTATTTTGGCGGCGGCAAAGGCGATGAATGCCACATGGCCTTTCATTTCCCGCTCATGCCCCGGCTGTTCATGGCGCTGCGCATGGAAGATCGCATTCCCATCGTGGACATATTGCAACAGACCCCGCCAATTCCCGAGACCGCCCAGTGGGCGTTGTTCCTGCGCAATCACGATGAATTGACCCTGGAAATGGTGACTGATGAGGAGCGCGATTACATGTATCGCATGTATGCCCACATCTATCAGGCGCGCCTCAACCTGGGCATTCGTCGCCGCCTCGCGCCATTGCTCGGCAACGATCGCCGTCGCATCGAACTTCTCAATGCCCTTCTCTTTTCCCTGCCCGGCACGCCGGTCATCTACTACGGCGACGAAATCGGCATCGGCGAAAATATTTACCTGGGCGACCGCAACGGCGTTCGCACGCCCATGCAATGGAGCGCGGATAGAAACGCCGGGTTCTCGCGGGCCAATCCACAAAGCCTGTATCTGCCGATTAATTTGGATCCTGAAAACCACTACGAAGCCGTGAACGTGGACGTGCAACAGCGCAATCCGCATTCGCTGCTCTGGTGGATGCGGCGGCTGATCACCTTGCGAAAACGCTGGCGCGCCTTTGGCCTGGGCACGATGGAATTTCTTCAACCGGAGAACCGTAAAATCCTGGCCTGCGTCCGGCGGTGGCAGGATGAAACCATTCTTGTGGTCTTCAACCTGTCGCGCTTCGTCCAACCGGTTGAACTGGACCTCAAAGCGTTTCAATCGCGCGTGCCCGTTGAGCTTTTCGGGCTTTCGGAATTTCCGGTGATTACCGACAAACCCTATTTCCTCACGCTTGGCCCGCATGCGTTCTATTGGTTTTCACTCGAAGCCAGGGCGTCAGCGCAGGTCCAGGCGGCCGGGACGCCGGTCGGTCCGGGGGCGCGGCCCTTATTCAATGTAAACGCAAATTGGGAAGAGATCTTTGGCGATTACCATCAGGTGCAGTTCGAGCGCGCGCTCCAGACGTGGCTGATTTCGCGCCGTTGGTTTTCCGGCAAGGCCCGCATCGTCAAGGGCGTGCATGTGCGCGAATTGATTCCAGTGCCGCTCGCCGGCGACGGACGCGCTTTCTTCGTCTTCCTTCAAGTCGATTATACCCAAAACGAGCCCGACCTGTATCTGCTGCCAATGGCGTGCGCCTTCGGAGACGAAATGGACGCGATTTGCCGTGACTGGGCGCCGCTGGTTATCGCTCGCCTTAGCCTGAAATCGCCGCAAGCCGACGGCGTGTTGTACGATGCCATTGCCAACAAAGAATTTTGCCGGGCGCTGCTCGAAATGATCGCCAGCCGGCGCGGTTTGCAGGGCAGCAACGGCACGGTGACTTCCATGCACACGAGCTTTTTGCGCCAATTGCGCATGGCGGGCTCGTTAAATCTCGAGCCCTCGGTCAGCAAGTCCGAACAAAGCAATTCATCCGTGCTGTTCGGCGATAAACTGATTCTCAAGCTGTTTCGGCGGCTGGACCAGGGCGAAAACCCGGAATTCGAAATCAGCCGGCTGCTCACCGAGGCGCGGTTCCCGTACTCTCCGCCCCTCGCGGGTGCGCTGGAGTATCAGGCAGGGCGCGAAGAACCGGTAACCGTGGCCGTGCTCAGCTCGTTCCTGCCCAAGTGCAAGGACGCCTGGGAATTTACCCTCGATACGCTCGGCCGGTTTTACGAACGGGTGGAAAGCCTGCCTCAGGAACAGCGCACCGCGAAGATTCCAACTGTGCCGCTCGATAAACTCGCCGCCGGCGGCCCGCCTCCCGAGGCGGTCGAGATTATCGGCGCCTATGTGGAGAGCGCGCGGTTGCTCGGCCAGCGCACGGCAGCCATGCATCTGGCCCTCGCCGATGACTCCACGGACAAACGGTTCTCGCCCGAGCCCTTCACGCCCCACTTTCAGCGCGGGCTATATCAGTCCCTGCGCAACATCACGCGCCAGAATTTCCAATTGCTCGCAAAGAAAATCAAAACCCTTCCGCCAGACATCCAGCCGCTGGCCGAGAAAGTCATCGCCCTGGAACCGGAAATTTTGAAACGCTTCAGCGGCATTTACTCGCGCCGGATCGATGCCTGGCGCACCCGCCAGCACGGCGATTATCATCTGGGCCAGGTGCTCTATGATGGCAAGGATTTTTGGATCATCGATTTTGAAGGCGAACCGACATTGTCCATCAGCGAACGCCGCCTCAAGCGCCCTCCCATGGGCGACGTCGCCGGAATGATGCGATCGTTTCACTACGCGGCCCAGGCGGCGCTGCTCAAGGAAATTGAAAGCGGCGCCGCCGCCCCGGCGCAAACGGAGACGCTATTCGGCTGGGCCCAGTTCTGGGCGCGCCATGTTTCGGCCATCTTCTACCGCGCTTACCTGGACGCAACCCGGAACGCCTCGTTCCTTCCTCGCAAAGATGAGGACATCCAACTCCTGACGAATATTTTCCTGCTGCGGAAAGCCATTTACGAATTGGGATATGAACTCAGCATGCGCCCCGCGTGGGTTAAAATTCCGTTGCTGGGAATCCTGGAGTTGATGGCGGCATAGCCGGCGGGGCGGACCGACTCGTCGTCGTAACCGGCGGCAACACGCCGGATAATCTCTCTTGAATTAATTGGCGGGAAAGATGAAGTTTCTCCAGTGAAACTTCAACAAGGCCAGGTCTGGAAATGCGGCGTTGAATACGTCCGCATCGTTCACCTCGAACGGCTCGAAGTCCGATACAAATCCGCCTCGAACCTCAAGTTCGAGGGTGGAAAACATCAGCACACCAGCAAAAAAGATTTCTGCCGTCTGCTCAAGGGCGCGACCCTCGTTGCCCCGGCCGCGGAAAACCCGTCATCGCCGCCAGCGCTGGCGGCCTGACTATTCCTGCCGCGGCTGCTGCGGCCTGCCATGACCGTGTGGTTGCTGCTGGCGTGGCGGACCCTGTGGCTGTGACGGCCTCGGCGGATTCCCGCCGGGTTGGGGGCGGCCTTCGTGTTTTGGATGGCCCGACTGTTGCGGACGCTCCCGGTGTGGCGGGCGATTCGGGTTTTGGGCCCGATCGACGTAAAACGGACGACCCGAATTTTGCGGACGTTGCGGACCCCCTCCCTGTCGCCGCTCACCGTATTGCGGGCGGCCTGATTGTTGCGGACGGTCATGCCCGCGCTGAAAACGTTGTGATTCGTCCGCCGGGTTAAATGCCGGCGCCGACTGCGAATAATTGAATCCTTCCGCTTTTTTCCGAACCAGGCCGCGTCCGATGAACCGCTCCAGTGCGCGCACGTCGCCGTGGTCTTCCGGCGTTACAAAACTGATTGCGTCGCCAACCGCGTGCGCCCGGCCGGTGCGCCCGATGCGATGCACATAATCTTCCGGGTGCATCGGAAAATCGTAATTCACGACGTGTGAAATCCCATCCACGTCAATGCCGCGGGCCGCGATGTCCGTGGCCACCAGCACCCGCACCGCGCCGTCCTTGAAGTCCTTCAGCGCCCGCAGCCGCTGGTTCTGCGAACGGTTTGAATGCAGCGTGGCGCACCGCACGCCTTTTTGTTCCAGTTGCCGCGCGATGCGATCCGCGCCATGTTTCATGCGCGAGAACACCAGCACCATGTTCATCTGCGGATCCCGCAATAGATGCAGCAGGAGCGACGTCTTCAAATGCTTCGGCACCTCATAAACCAGCTGGGTAACCGTCTCAGCCGGGTTCGCGCGCCGTCCAATTTGGATGAGTTTGGGTGACCGCTGAAAGTCATGGGTGAGCGACTCGATTTCCTTCGAGAGTGTCGCGGAAAACATCAGGGTCTGTCGCTGTTTGGGCAATTGCTGCACAATCGCCCGGATGTCCGGCAGAAATCCCATGTCCAGCATCCGGTCGGCTTCGTCCAGCACCAGAAATTTTAACTGCGAGAAATCCGTGCATCGCTGCCGCATCAAGTCCAGAAGCCGGCCGGCGCACGCGATGACGACGTCTGTGCCCGCGCGCAAGGCCCGGATTTGCGGCTGCTCCCCTACGCCGCCAAACACGGTCGCCATCGTCAGCGGCAGATGCTTTGCATAAGCCCGCACATTTTCCTCGATTTGCACCACCAACTCGCGCGTTGGCGCGATGATCAGGACCTTGGTCCCGCGGCGCGGGTGCGGCTCAGCCGCCAACCGGGTCAGGATAGGCAGCGTAAACGCCGCCGTCTTGCCCGTGCCGGTCTGGGCGATACCGATGAGGTCGTGCCCGGCGATAATGGGTGGAACGGCAGCGGACTGGATGGGCGTGGGTTCCGCGTAACCGGCTTCCGTAACCGCCCGCAATACTTTGGCATCAAGGCCGAGTGCGCTAAATGGCATAAAGACGCATGATAACACAGCGGATTCCGATGGCACGAAATAACTTAATGAAGTACGGGCGGCCGGTAGCGATGCGCTATGCCGGGAACCATTCAATTCTGCCGTTATCCGGCATCGGACAGGACCCAACCCTTTTTGCTCTTTCATGAATGGGGTAGCGATTCCCTAAAACCGCGCCGGTCTGTTTGACATCCGGGGCGCAAACAGGGCACGATAAGGATGTGCGCATTCTGTTTTTCGCCCAGCTCAAGGACGCGACGAAGTGCGATTCCACAGAAATCGCCTTGTCGTCAGAGGTGACGGCCGACGAGTTGTGGTCCGAGTTGCTCAAAAAATTTCCCGCCCTGGCCGGACATCGTTCCAGCGTGCGATTGGCCAAAAATTTTGAATATTCCCCCGCGGGAACGCGCTTTTCCAACGCGGACGAAGTCGCGCTCATTCCTCCGGTTTCCGGAGGATAACGAGAGGAACGGAGAACTAGAGCGATGCATGTGGAAATTGAACTGACCGATAAGCGGATCCCGGAGAAAATTCTTCCCGCGTCGGCGGGAGCGCACGGAGCGTGGCTGGAATTTCGGGGCGTTGTGCGCGGGGAGGAAGACGGGCGAAGCATATCCGCCCTCGAATACGAGGCGTACCCGGAAATGGCGAAAAGCGAGATCCGGAGAATCCTCCTCGATATCTCCTCTCGTCATCGCTGTCTTGCGGCCAAAATTATTCATCGACTCGGAGTTATCCCCGTGGGAGAAACCGCCATATACGCAGGCATCGCCTCGTCGCATCGGGGCGAGGGCATTGCCCTCCTGGCTGAATTCATGGATAAGCTCAAGCAGGATGTGCCGATTTGGAAACGGAGGGCGCTCGGCGGCGCCGGCGGGAACGATTCAATTGTACCACAAAAAGCGGCCGCGCCGCTGGAGGCGGCGGCGCCTGCAAAGCGCGCTGTCCCTGCCACAGTTTCACTGGACGATGCCCTGGCAAAAATTACATCCGTTTGCGCTCCGCTGGCCGCGGTCTCTGCTTCGCTCGATGAATGTTTCGGTCACATTCTCCGGGAAACTGTGTCTGCCCCGGCGGATTTTCCGGATTGCGACCGATCCACGCGCGATGGTTATGCCATTTTGGAGAATGACTCGTCCGAAACATTCCAAATCGTCGATACACTGCATGCGTCCGATTGGAAGCCTCGAACATTGAACCCTGGCGAAACGGTTCGCGTCGCCACCGGGGCGTCGATGCCTTGCTCAAACGTCCGGGTGATCATGCAGGAAGACGTCGAGCGAACTGGAGATCGGATTCGCGTCACAAAACGTGACAGCGACTTAAACATTCGGCGACGCGGCGAGGAAATCAAGGCCGGCGCTCCACTCGTCCAGGCCGGCCTTCGGCTGGAAGCGGGCCATCTTGCCCTGCTGGCGTCCGCCGGGTGCGTCCGGCCCAGGGTAAGCCCGCGCCTGCGCGTGATGCATTTCACAACCGGCGATGAAGTCGTCCCGCCCGATCAAAGCCCCCGGCCCGGACAAATTCGCGACAGCAATTCCACCTTGATTCGCGGGCTGCTTCGCATTTTTCCGTGCGACCTGGTCCAGGGCCATTTGCGTGAAGATTTTGAACTCGCGTCAGCGCAGGTCAACGAACGAAGGCCGGAAATGGAACGCGCCGACGTTCTGCTGGTTTCCGGCGGCGCAAGCGTCGGGGAAAAAGATTTTACCGGTCCATTGCTTGAATCATTGGGTTTCGAAATCGTATTTGGCAAAGTTGCGGTACGTCCGGGGCGTCCGACGATTTTTGGTGTGAACGGACATCGGATTGCCTTCGGTTTGCCCGGAAATCCTTTGGCGCATTTCGTTTGTTTTCATTTATTTGTGGCATCGGCGCTGGCAAGATTGTCCGGCGGCGAGGCGAAACGATTCGTGCGCGGCAGGCTGGCGGAGCCGTTGCAAGACGCGTCAAACCCGCGCGAAACACTTTGGCCTGCGCGATTGGAAATAAATCGTGGCGAAGCACAGGTGCGACCGCTTGGGTGGTCCAGTTCGGGCGATGTGACAGGTCTGACGCAGGCAAACGCGTTGCTGCGAATTCCGGCTAATAGCAAAGCACTCGAAACAGGCGCCCAATTGGATTTTTTGCCGACGTGGCAGGCGTAGCAGTGGACCTGCGTCCACTAATTCGCCGCCTGTTGGAGGAAGAAGGCAGGGTGAGTACGAAGTCTTTGCAGCCAGGCACGGGGTTACGAATTTAAAACATGAAAGAAAAGTTTTCGCATTTGGACGAGCAAGGGGGCGCGCGCATGGTCAATGTGGGGCACAAACCCGCCCTGCGGCGCGTGGCCATTGCCGAAGGGCGGCTCATTTGCAGGCCTGCTACAATCCAGGCGCTCAAAAAGCATGCCTTGCCCAAAGGCGACGTGCTGACTGTCGCGCAGATTGCCGGCATCCAGGCTGCGAAGAAAACCTCTGAACTGATTCCGCTTTGTCATCCGTTGCCGCTGAGCCACGTAGAAGTGAGTTTCACCATTCGACCGGGCGGGATCGAGATTCTGTGTTCGGCGGAAACCGTTTCCCAAACGGGCGTGGAAATGGAAGCCCTGACCGGTGTGACCGTGGCCGCCCTGGCGCTCTACGACATGTGCAAGGCCGTCGATAAGGAGATGCGCATCGAAGGCATTCGCGTGGTCGAGAAAATCAAGGAATGAAAATCGGCCGTATTACCATCAGCGATCGTGCCAGCGCGGGCGTTTACGAGGACCGGAGCGGTCCGGAAATCGAAAAGGTGTTGTGTGACTTTTTAGGCAGCCAGGTCAAATTTGAAACGGCCCTTGTGCCGGATGAAATCCCGCTGATTACGGCTGCGCTTAAGAAATTCACGGATGAAACCGGGTGCGACCTGGTGGTGACCACGGGCGGCACGGGAATTGCCTCACGCGACGTAACGCCTGAAGCCACGCGTCCGGTCCTGGAGAAAGAATTGCCCGGCTTCGGCGAAGCCATGCGCATGCAATCCCTCGCCAAAGTGAAAACCGCCATTTTATCTCGCGCGCTCGCCGGGACCCGCGGCAAGGCGCTGATCATCAATTTGCCCGGCAAGCCGTCGGCGGTGCGGGAATGCCTCGAGATCCTGGCCCCGGCCATTCGCGAGGCCGTTGCGCACTTGCGCGGGGACGATCCACATGGCAAAATATAAATGAAATAGCTGTGGACGGACACGGACGAAAAATTGATTACCTGCGCATCTCGATCACCGACCGGTGCAACGAACGGTGTCTCTATTGCATGCCTGAAGGCTACAAAGGCTGGGAGACCACCCGCGACCATCTCACGGCGGACGAAATCATTCGCGTGGCCCGCGTGGCGGCGGGAATCGGTTTCCGCAAATTTCGCCTCACCGGCGGCGAACCGCTGGTTCGGCACGATATTTTGGACATCGTCCGCGGCATCAAAGGGATTCCCGGCATCCAGGACCTTGGCGTTTCAACCAACGGGACCAAACTCGCGGCGCTCGCCGGGCCGCTGAGCGACGCCGGGATTCGCCGGGTGAATGTCAGCCTGGATGCGCTGGACCCGGATGTTTACCGCCGGATTACGGGCGGGGATTTGAATGCGGTTCTGGCGGGAATCCGGGCGGCCGAGGCCGCGGGTTTTGAACGCATCAAGCTCAACTGCGTTCTCATGCGGGGTGTCAATGAAGCCGAAATCTGGCCGCTGGTGCTGTTTGCGGCGGAGCATGGAGTTCCCTTGCGCTTTATCGAACTCATGCCCCTGACGAGCGCCGATGTGTTGACCGAACAGAATTTCTTTCCCATCGGCGACGCCATGCGCCTTCTTTCCGCGCGCGATGAACTGATACCACAGCCGGATACGCGTATTGGACACGGACCCGCCGCGTATTATCTGCTCAAGCACACCGGGGCGCTTATCGGTTTTATCGGCGCGCTTACCAATCTCCATTTCTGCGATCAATGCAACAAAATGCGCCTGACCGCCGATGGCAAGATCCGTCCCTGCCTGGGCAACCATGGCGAACTGGATTTGCGCGCGGTGGTGCGCAACGGGGGAAATGACGACGCATTGCGCGAAGTTTTTCTTGAAGCGTTAAGAATTAAACCGTTGGAGCACGAGTTTCGAAATCAGTATCAGCCCCAACGACCGATGACGGCGATCGGGGGGTAGCAGCGAGAGGTTACGAGGACCATCTTGCGCTCCCCGGGAGCAAAGCATTTCAGCAGGCGGTCAAGGCGGGGAGAAGTCTCGGACTGAATCCGTGGTTTGTTCGACCGCCGTGATTCGATGTGAGTTGGAGTATTACCACGCATCAACTCTCCACGCCTCTCCCCGGCCCAAATGTCGCTTGTCACCATTGGCGCATCGGGCTACCTTCTTTCCCTATGGACGACACATTTTCTTCGCCGGGCGGCCCGCCGCCGCCGCCCCTGGCCACGCCCCCGATTATCACGCCTCCGTCGCCGGGACGTCCCCAAAAAAGCCATGGCTGGATGATTTTTTCCATTATTCTGATCGTTCTGTTGTGCTTCTGCGTATTCGTAATTTTTGGCATGATCGCATCCCGCGCCGTCGGTTTAAGCCGCCAATTTCCAACCGTCGCAACCCGCGAATCCGGCCCGCAACTCGAGGAAGTCCTGCTCAAAGACAACGATGCGCATGACAAAATCGCAGTCATTACGGTGGACGGAATTATCACCAGCCACGAGGCCGACCAGGCCGGAAATAACATGGTGGACGTCATCAAAGCGCAACTCGATGAGGCAAAAAAGGATCATCAGGTCAAAGCGGCCATCCTGAAAGTGGACTCCCCGGGCGGTGAAGTGATGGCCTCCGATGAAATCAACCGTGCCATCCGGAAATTCCAGGAGGGGAGAGACGGTAAACCGATCGTCTGCTCGATGGGCAGCCTCGCAGCCTCGGGCGGATACTACATCTCCTGTCCATGCCGGTGGATCGTGGCCGATCGATTGACCCTCACCGGGAGCATCGGCGTCATCATGGAAACGATCAATTATCGAGGCTTGATGGACAAAATCGGCGTGGAACCCTATGTCTTCAAAAGCGGAAAGTATAAAGACATGCTCAGCGGAATGCGCTCGACGAATGAAATTCCCCCGGGCGAACACGCGATGGTACAGGGACTCATCGATGAGACTTTCGACCAATTCAAACAGGTCGTGGCCGATGGCCGGGATTCCGCCCACGAAAAGAACAATTCAGAAGGACAGCCGCTGGCGTCTGACTGGAAAGATTATGCCGATGGCCGTGTGCTTTCAGGTGATGAGGCTCTTAAGCTCGGTTTGGTCGATGAATTGGGGGATTTTGACGCCGCCGTAAATCGCGCCAAAAAAATTGCCGGAATTTCCGATGCCAACCTGATTGAGTATCACGAGACCTATGATATTTCGAATTTCCTGAGGTTATTCGGCCAAAGCGGCCAGACGCATGCAGGCGCCGTGAAACTGGATTTGGGTTTCGATGCGCCCAGGCTGCAAATGGGCGAGCCTTATTTCCTTTATATGCCGACGGCGGATTAATGCGCTGCCATAGACAATTGAATCTCAGCGGATTAAAGGAAAGCGTCCAGCCTTCCTTATTGCCTGCCGTTCCAGCATCGCAAAATTTCCACGTCCCGGTGTCTGTCCAGGCATGAAAGGCGTTACCGTCATCCGGCACCCATTAGTCCAGCACAACCTCGCCCAGTTGCGCGATAAACGCACTCGCCCGCAGGAATTTCGCCGGCTGATCGGAGAAATTGCCTCCCTGATGATTTACGAGGCCACCCGTGATTTCGCGGTTAAAAAGATTTCCGTCCAGACGCCCCTGGCCGCCGCCGCCGGCCTTCAATTGGAGCGCCAGATCGTTCTCGTTCCGGTCCTTCGCGCGGGATTGGGGATGCTGGATTCCATTTTACAGTTGATTCCACATGCCAGTGTGGGTTTTATTGGGTTGAAGCGAGAGGAAACAACATTGCAGGCGCAATTTTATCACAAGAGCTTTCCGAAGGATCTGGCCGACGTCGAAGTCATCCTGATTGATCCGATGCTCGCGACCGGTGGCAGCGCCGTGGCCGCGCTCGATCTCTTGTCCGAGCAGGGCGCTAAAAACGTCCGCCTCGTCAACCTGGTTGCCGCCCCGCAAGGCGTCAATGCCGTTCGCCGCAAATATGCCAGGGTCCGCATCTTTACCGCCGCCGTCGACGAATCATTGAACGAACGCGGCTTTATCGTGCCCGGTCTTGGAGACGCGGGCGACCGGTTGTTTGGAACGTAATTTGCCAGTGCCGTGACCAATCGATAACGATGTCCGAGACGCACCTCATCGTCGCCGACAGCGAGCATGACGCCAATATGCTCTACGCCACCGGCCTGTTCGTGCCGGATCCGTTTATCTACCTGCATTTCGAACGCCGGCCGCTCCTGGTCATGAGCGACCTGGAAATCGACCGCGCGCGCGCCGGAGCCCCGCATTGCCGCGTGGCGTCGTTGACCGAGATTCAACGCAAGGTGCGCCGCGACGGCGTCAAACAACCCAGGTACGCCCACCTCATTCGCCATATTCTGCGCGAGAAAAAAATTCGCCGCGTCGTCGTGCCTGAAAATTTCCCGTTCGGCCTGGCGCGTGAATTGAAAAAATTGGGCGTTAAAGTTAAGCCCGCCCCGAACTTCTTCCCGCGACGCGAGTTTAAGAACGCCGATGAAGTCAAAAAGATTTCCGCGGCGCTGATGATGGCGGAAGTAGGCATGGCCGAAGGCATGCAGGCCCTGCGCCTCTCGAAAATCGGCAAGCGGCGGCAATTGATTTATCGCGGCGCGCCGCTGACTTCCGAGCGCCTGCGCGCAATTATCGATTGCGCAGTTTTGCAAGCCAGCGGCCTCGCGGCCAATACCATCGTCGCCGGCGGCAAACAGGCCTGCGACCCGCATGAGCGGGGCTATGGCCCCTTGCGCGGGAACGAACCAATTATCATCGATATCTTTCCGCGCTCCCAAAAAACCGGCTATTTTGGCGACATCACCCGCACCGTCGTCCGCGGCCATGCGGACGAAGCCGTCCGCAAGCTATACGACACCGTATTGCACGGCCAAAAAATCGCTTTCGAAAAGATGCGCGCGAAGACAAAAACATCCGAAATCCACAATGCGGTGCAGGACTTTTTTGTCAAGCAGGGATACCGGACGGGCCGCCGGGATGGCCACATGGAGGGCTTTTTCCACGGTACCGGCCATGGGCTGGGCCTCGAAATTCACGAGGCGCCGCGCGTGGCCGCAACTTCCCTGGGCGAACTGAAGCGCGGCCACGTTGTGACCGTCGAACCGGGCCTTTATTATCCGGAGATCGGCGGCATACGGCTGGAAGACGTGGCATTGGTAACCGGCAATGGCGCGAAAAATCTCACGCGGTTCGAAAAGGTCCTGGAACTTTAAAAGACTTCCCGCGAAGCGCCGCATCTGGGTTTGCCGGACCGATGGCCTGCAAAAGCCGCCTCCTCTATCTAAAATTACACTGGAACCATGATCCGTCGTTCACCATTCTCCGTCTCAAATCACCGGCCAACAATTCCCCTTCTCCCTTGAGGGACAAGGCCGGGATGAGGGTGGATTCTCTCGATGCAGGGCACGCTCCGGACTGAACAATCGCTTTGCCCATTACGCCAGCGCGCCATTGGCCCGGATATTTTGGCCGCTGATCCATCGCGATTCTTCGCTCGCCAAAAAAGCGACAATATCCGCGATCTCCGGAGGCCGCCCCAATCGTCCAAAGGCGGATTGTTTGGAGAAAAAATCTATTTGCTCCGGGGTTTTCCCGGTCAGAAAAAGCTCGGTTTCAGTCGGCCCCGGTGAAACCGCGTTTACCGTGATTCCGCGCGCGCCCAGTTCCTTCGAGAGCGAACGCGTAAGTTGTTCAACGGCGCCCTTGGTCGCCACATACACCCCGTAATTGGGCAGCAACCGGGCCGTGGTGGAACTGGACAAATTGATGATGCGCCCGCCGTCGGCCAGGCGGCTCGCCGCTTGTTGACACGCAAAAAACACGCCTTTGACATTTACCGCGAAGATACGATCGAACTCTTCTTCAGTCGTGGCGCTGACGGGTTTGACGACAATAATTCCGGCATTATTCACCAGGATGTCCAGCTTCCCGAAACGTGAAATCGTCTTATCAAACATTTTCGTGATGTCCGGCATGCGGCCCATGTCCGCCTGGATCGCAATGGCATCGCCGCCCGCGCCTTTGATGGCGGCGACTACTTTTTCGGCCTCGCCGGCGCTGCTTGAATAATTCACCGCCACCGCAGCCCCCGATCGCGCCAGTCGTTCTGCAATGGCTCGGCCAATTCCGCGTGACGCGCCCGTAACCAGGGCGACTTTTCCTTTTAATGTGTCATTCATAATATTCCTCGCTGCCATCGTAATTTATCAATCCAGTTAGCGCAGGTTTTTTTGACGTCACATCAAGCGTTCGGGAATAAGAACGGCGTAAATTGGACATCTTACTTATATGGCAAATAAAAACGCGGCTGGAATTTCTTCCAGCCGCGTTGGTTCCTCTTTGGCGAGCTCGGCGCAGTGCGCCAATCTCGTGCCTTATTAATAGTCCATGCCGCCCATGCCGCCGCCATGGCCGCCTGGAGCCGGAGCCGGTTTTTCCTTCTCCGGAGCTTCGGTGATCAGGCACTCCGTGGTCAGCAGCAGCCCCGCAATACTCGCCGCGTTTTGCAGCGCGCTGCGCGTGACTTTCTTCGGGTCCACGATGCCGGCCTTAACCAGGTCCTCGTATTCGCCGGTGGCGACGTTGTAACCTTCGTTGTTCTTGGCTTTCTTGACCGCCTCGACAATGACGCTGCCTTCCACGCCCGCGTTTGCGGCGAGCGAGCGAAGCGGGGCTTCCACCGCGCGCTTGATGATGCCGACGCCGATGGTCTCGTCTTCGTTGGCGCCTTTGACCGTATCAATGGCCGCGATGCAGCGGATTAACGCCACGCCGCCGCCTGCCACGATGCCTTCCTCGACCGCCGCGCGGGTCGCGTGCAACGCGTCTTCCACACGGGCCTTCTTTTCCTTCATTTCGGTCTCGGTCGCTGCGCCGACATTGATGACGGCCACGCCGCCGGCCAGCTTG
>DASYZW010000013.1:0-7454 GCA_035945915.1 Verrucomicrobiia bacterium
GTTGCACGCGAGCCTTGAATGTGGTTTCACTGCCAACAGCCATCCTTGGTTTAAATAGTGAGAGCATCTGCCCTCGAGTATAATGGGCTATGCCCAACTTGTGAATAGCAGGCATCCCCATCGGATTGGATTACGAATTGCCACAAAACCGGGATTTATGGCAGGAAGCCCGCCCGCCCTGCGGTGTTCGTGAGGCCCACGCCGTAGCAAAATTCCCTCTTGTCATCCGCCGTTTTTATGATACTTTAAACGTCCTTTTTTATGAGAACGGAAATTCATCCGAGATACATGGACGCGGAGATTCGTTGCGCCTGCGGCAACATCATTAAGACGCGCTCCACCAAGCAGACCATCATCGTGGGTATATGCAACGTTTGCCACCCGTTTTATACGGGCCAGCAAAAATTCGTGGATACCGCGGGCCGCGTGGACAAATTCCAGCAGCGGGCCGCCAAGACCCAGGCCGCCCAGGAGGCGTTCGCCACCAAGAAGAAAAAGAAGGTTTAGCTGCGCAATTTCATTCCGCCCGCCGGTGATGTGTCGCCCGCGGGCGGATTTCTTTTTGCCATGAATCTGCTGCCGCATATCGAAAAATTCCGCGCGCGCTATGCCGAGCTTGAAACGGCGTTAAGCGACCCGAAGGTGTTTGACAACCAGCAGCGGGCCCAGGAATTGGCCCGCGAATATGCGCGGCTCAAGGAACTGATTGCGGTCGGCGACCGTTATAAGAAGACACTGGCCGACCTGGAGGATAACCGGGCCCTCCTGAAAACCGAGGCGCCGGAATCTGAAATGGCACATTTGGCCAAGGACGAAATCGCGAGGCTGGAGGCCGAGGAAAAGAAGCTGGTGCAGGAGATCCAATTCGGAATCGTGCCGCCCAATCCCACTGACTCGCGCAACACGATCGTCGAGATTCGCGCCGGCGCGGGCGGCTCCGAATCCGCCTTGTTCGCGGCGGATTTATACCGGATGTATTCCCGCTACGCCGAGGCGCGCGGCTGGAAGATTGAGCCCATGGACTCGAACCCGTCGGACCTGGGGGGGTTCAAGGAAATCATTTTCGGCGTGACGGGCACGGACGTTTATAAGCGGTTCAAATATGAGAGCGGTGTGCACCGGGTCCAGCGCGTGCCGGCCACCGAAGCGCAGGGCCGCGTTCACACGAGCACAGCCACCGTCGCCGTGCTGCCCGAGGCGGAGGAAGTGGACGTAGAAATTAAACCCGAGGACATCGAAATCAATGTCTGCCGCGCGTCCGGCAAGGGCGGCCAGGGCGTCAACACGACCGATTCCGCCGTGCAGATCCAGCACAAGCCGACGGGACTGATCGTGCGTTGCGCGGACGAACGGTCACAGCAAAAGAACAAGGCGAAGGCTCTCAAAGTGCTGCGCTCGCGCCTGCTCGAAGCCAAAATCGATGAAGAAAACGCAAAGTACGCCGCCAACCGCAAGCAACAGGTCGGCACCGGCGAACGCAACGAGAAAATCCGCACGTACAACTTCCCGCAAAACCGCGTAACGGATCACCGCATCGATTTGACCTTGTACAACCTCGCCAACGTGATTGAAGGAGAAATCGACCCTTTGATTGACCCGCTCATGACGAACGCCCTCGAAGAGAAGTTAAAGGAAATTAAAGATCGGTAATGCCACTCTGCTGCGTAACCGCGCGCGAGACCTTGCACATTATTTGATATTAACTTTCAGCCGAAAAATATCGGAATTTCTCAGGCTCGCCGAACAGCTTTATTCCACGGAGGAAACTCAACAGTGCCGCTCGCAGTTTAAAAAATGTTGATGACATCGCCGAACTTCGATCACGGCAGCCCGGGCGAAAAACAGATTACACGATCGAAGCCCCCAAAATTACTCGCCGCCTAAACTGTGGATGTTCCCTGAAAGTCGCGGGTAAAAGCGGTTTCGAGAAAGGGTTGGTTTGGCGACCCTACCGGGACTTGAACCCGGGCCGCCACCGTGAAAGGGTGGTGTCCTAACCGCTAGACGATAGGGTCGTCGGAAATTAAAAATATAGCAGGGCGGGCAAAATTGTCACGCTCGTTTTCAAAAAACCACCTGTCCAATATCACATCAGGGCATTTCACGCGCCGGTAATAAAACTTTTACCACATTGTCACTGGCAGAATTCCAAAAATGGGCGATGTTTTCCCCAGCACAGTCTGTTTTGGGTCAAACTGGAATAGGAGGAACAATGACCGGTCTGCTTGCGGATGAACGACAAAAAGAACAACAGTTCAAAGAAACTTTTCTCAACGGCGATGGCGCCGGACAAACCAACGGCAGCGTGGTGCGCACGGATACCGACGGCATCATACCCATAAACGGCAATGGCGAATCATACGCCAATGGCCGTCCTACCTGCGAGACTGACGAAAACGTCATTATCCGCCACTACAAGCCGGAAGATCGCGCCTCCGTCCGGCGCATCTGCTGCGACACCGGCTTTTTAGGGCGTCCCATCGAAACGATATTCAATGACCGCGAGATTTTTGCCGATTTGTTCACGAACCCCTACCTGAATTATGGAGCCGAATGGGCCTGGGTGGCCGAGGACAGCGGCCGGATTGTGGGATATTTGCTGGGCGCGGTTTCTTCCACATTCAATTACACCCTGATGTATTCAGGATTTCAGACGACGGTGAAAATGATCAAACGCGCGGCGACGGGGTGTTACGCCAGCCATCCGCGCAGCCGCCATTTCATCCGCTGGCTGCTGACCCACGGGTTTCGCGAGCAGCCGAAGCATCCCGACAACGCGGCGCACCTGCATTTGAACGTCGAGAAATCGCACCGCGGACATGGACTGGGTTTGCGGCTCTGGCACGCCTTCGAGCATCAGTTGGAGCACGCGGGCGTCCGCAACTGTTACGGCGCATTCTTTTCCCGTCCCCGGCGCCGGCCGGAAGTAGTCTATTCGCGCCTGGGATTTTCTGTTTTTGACCGAAAGGCTACGACCATTGTTCAGCCGGAAGTGACCGAACCGATCGAAGTCGTCTGCGTCCACAGAAAACTCGAATGAAAAAGGTCATTTTCACACTGGCCGAAGCCCGGTCCGGCACACTGTATTTGCGCAACCTTTTTCGGCTGAACGCGCGAGACTGTGATTGCCGCCACGAGACGTTTTTCGACATCGGAAACCCGACGATGTTTGGCCCGGCCATCTACGATGCCTATGCCGGACGGTTTGGAAAGATCCGGGCGCGGCTCGAAAAAAAGCGGCGCTATATTCAAAGATTGCCGGGCTCCAGCTACATCGAGTCGAGCCATGCGTTTTTGAAATCCAGCCGGGTGGCCGCATTGGATTTTTTCCCTGATTTGCGGCTGGTGCACCTGGTTCGCGACCCGCTCAAGGTTGCGGCCAGTGAAGCGTACCGGGAATTGTGGCGGCGGCGGCTCCATGCGCCCTTTCATTTTTACCGTGGCGACGACGGCAAACGGCACTTTGCCTGGGCGCTGACCGGCAATGAACAGATCTTCCAACATTTTGCCGGGGAAACCTTGACCCTATTTCAATGGTACCTGATTCAGTGGGTTGAAATTGAAAACCGGGCGATGGATTTCCTGCACGCCAACCAATTGCATGACCGCTGTTATACATTGCACTCGCCCCAGGACCTGAACGACCCCGCAAAAATCCGCGGCATGTTCGATTTCCTTGGCGTGCCCACGATGAACCGCGAAATCGCCTTCGGCGGCCGCAAGAACAAGAGCATTGGTTATTTCATGGCGCCGGCCCAAAAAGACAATGAAGCCCGCTCTATCCTGGGGCGGCTGCCGCAACAGTATCTCCATATTTTCCGAAACAAGCCCTACTGCGACTACCATTGGTCGGCCCTATTCAACGGCAACGGGACCCAGGTGACCGACACCCGCCAGGCTCCCGAGAATTGCCGCTTGCCGCGTCAGCTTTCTCAATTAACCTGTTAGGGTGAGTTGGTTCACCGTCCGACATTTCTTTCTGCTCGCCGTGATTGTTTACGGTTTGAGTTCCATGTATTCGGTATTCCTCTGGCGAAAGGGTTTTCGCAAGGATGACCGGGCGAATTATTTTCTGATCCTTGCCGCGTTTGCCCTGCACACGACGGCGATGGTTAAGCGCGGTTTTTCGATCAACGCCTGCCCGGTTAATAACCTGTTTGAAGCCACCTTGTTTATCGCATGGACCATCGCGGCGGCATATCTCATTTTCGGCCTGTTTCAGCGGCTTCGCTTTTTGGGCGCGTTTGCATCGCATCTTTTGTTTGGGATGGGTGTTTTTGCGCTGATGCCCGCGCTGGACCCGCCGCACAGCGGATCGCCAAACTTCTCCGGCACGCTGACCAGCCTTCATGCCGCCCTGATTCTTTTGGCCATCGGGGCCTTCGGGCTCAGCGCTGTCGCGGCGCTGATGTTTCTAACGGAGGAACACGACCTGAAAGTCCACAAGCTTCGAGCCGTTTTTTCCCTGCTGCCTCCCATCCAGCGGCTGGAGCGGGTCATGAACGGACTTTTGCTCAGCGGCGTCTTTTTGTTCAGCGTCGGACTGGCAATCAGCCCTTTTTTGGTGCGAGAAAAATACGGCGTCTGGTTCAAAAATGACCCGTTGCTGGATTATTCGGTTTTCATTTGGTTGTTTTATTCAGGCTTGTTGTTTTCCCGCTGGAAATTCGGGCAGAACGGGCGGCGGTTTGCCTGGAGCACGGCGGGGAGTTTTGTCTTTATTATGCTCACGTTTTGGGGATTTCTTCTGCTTTCCCAAATACATCATTCATGAACGTCGTCGTCATCGGCCTGAGCCATCACACGTCGCCCGTTGAATTACGGGAACGGTTTGCCTTTGCCGAATCGAAAATCCCGGCGGCGCTCGCGCAATTGCGGGAGGCAGGCATCGCCTCGGAAGCCGTTATTCTTTCGACGTGCAACCGGGTGGAAATTTATGCGGCCACGGCTATTGCGCCGGCGCGGGCTTTTTCTGATTTGACCGATTTTTTAGTGCGCGCCGGCGGCGCTGCTTACGCGCCCGCGCCGGACGCCATTTACAAATTAACTGAACCGCAGAGCCTGAAACATTTGTTCAAGGTGGCCTGCGGGCTCGACTCGATGGTGCTCGGGGAAACGGAGATTCTCGGCCAAATGAAAGAGGCGTACACGCTCGCGCACAGCCACAAACACACTGGCACGCGATTGAACAAAGCCTTCCAGCGGGCCTTCCACGTGGCCAAACACGTCCGGACCCATACGCAAATCCAGCGTGGCAGCGTTTCCGTCGCGTCCGTGGGCGTGGAACTGGCGGAACGGATTTTCAGTTCCCTCGCCGATCACGAGGTCCTGGTCATAGGCTCAGGAGAGATGAGCGAAAAAGTGGCGCGCGCGCTGGTTTCGCGCGGTGTCAAAAAGATCGTCATTGCGGGACGTTCGATGGACCGCGCGGAATTGTTGGCGAAGGAATTTGGGGGCCGGGCCGTGCGGTTTGAGGATTGGGCGGGCGAATTTGCAAACATCGACATCGCCGTCAGCAGCACGTCCGCGCCGGGATACATCCTCGACCGCGGCAAACTGGAGCCCCTGATGAAGCTGCGCAAGCACCGGCCGTTGCTGCTCATCGATATCGCAGTCCCTCGTGACATTGACCCGGCCGTAAATTTTCTGGAGAATGTCTATGTATATAACATCGATGACCTCCAGGCGATCGCCGATGACTACCTGAAACAGCGGACGGAGGAGATTGCCACCTGCGAGAAAATCATCGACGAAAAAGTCAATCAATTGCGAAATTCAGAATGCCAACATGAAGCCGCCCGCGAGCCGGGACATAACATTCCGCGTCCCGCAATTCCCAATTCGTAATCGGCGCCTGGACACCTGACACAACCGGATGACGCGCCACGCTCCCCCACTCCATGCCTGACTCCCCAATTATTATTGCCACGCGCGGAAGCGCCCTGGCCCTCGCGCAGGCGAATTTCATCGCCGGCCAATGCCGCGCATTATTTCCACACCTGAGTTTTGAATTGAAAATTATCAAAACGACCGGCGACAAGATGCAGAAATCGTCCCTGGCGGAGGGTGGTTTGCCCAAAGGCCTTTTTACGAAAGAATTGGAGACGGCTTTGATCAAGGGCAAGGCGGACCTGGCCGTTCACAGTTTGAAGGATTTGCCGACGGCGCTTCCAGACGGGTTGCTTCTGGCCGCGACGCCAAAGCGGGAAGACGTGCGGGATGTGATCGTTTATCGCTCCGCCGAGCACCGGAAAGAGTTGCGGGGCTTTAAAGCAGGAATGTCGATTAAAGATTTTCCGGAAGGCGCGACCGTGGCGACGAGCAGCACGCGGCGGAAAATGCAAATACTGGCGGCACGACCCGACATTAAAATCGTCGAAATCCGCGGGAACGTTTCGACGCGTTTGCAAAAGGTGGCGGAGCGGCCGGAGTTGGACGCGACGGTGCTTGCGCTGGCGGGCATGTCGCGGCTCAATTTTAAATTTCTGCCAAATGGAACGCTGGCTGGAAATGCCGTGCCGGACGGCCTGCTAGCCACGGTTTTGGACCTGGATGAGATGCTTCCGTGCGTTGGCCAGGGGGCCATTGGCATCGAAATCCGGGCGAACGACGAACGGCTGTCGAAGATTTGCGAGCGGTTAAATGATTTCAATACGTTTCATTCCACGACCGCGGAACGGGCCTTTTTGAGCGCCATGGGCGGCGGCTGCCAAAGTCCGGTGGCCGCCCACGCTGAGGTGAGTGGAAAACAGATCAGCATCCGCGCCATTTCGTTTCGTGATGGACCGGCCAAAAGCGCGGAATTGAAAGGGCCGGTCGAAGAGGCGGCGCGGTTGGGCGAACAGGTGGCCGCCAAGATTGAAAAGTAAAAGCGGCGCCGAATAAATCAGAATCGAGCCGCTTTGACAGGCCGCCATTCACGGACTATGGTTCGAGACCGTGGACTACAGCCATCGCCATTATCTTTTGCCCAGGGGTTGCAAGGATTTGATCGACGCGGTCAAGCTGCCGGCGGATATCGATAGCAATGTTACCTGGCAACTGGACGGCATCATCATCCGAGTGAAATTGGCGGATTTGGGCAGGGCGGATGCCGAAATCGTGTTCGAAGGAAGATGCGTTCAAATTGTTAGAATTTCGCCCGCCCAAGCCCGCCGGCAGAAAGTCCTTTACGTTCCGAGCGACCACGATTTGACCAAGGCGCTGACGACGTATACCGAAGAAGAAGTCCGCATTTTCATTCCGAAATGTTGAATCGTTTGCGACTGAGTGAAATACGGCAGTGACAACGGCGCCCACCGAAGATTTTCAAGCGCGCTTCCCGGCAGATCAAAGAAAAAACGGCGCGAACTTTTATTCGCGCCGTCGTTAAATTTGAAATGTCTTTAGCTTTCCGCCTGGGCCGGTTGCGCCGTCTCTTCAGACTTCATGAGATTTGAAATATGAATCGTGCC
>DASYZW010000014.1:0-11320 GCA_035945915.1 Verrucomicrobiia bacterium
CGCCAGAGAAGCCCACGTCACATGTCCATCCTGTCCATCCTGTCTAAACCCTTTGCGGTCGTTGCGCCCGTCGCGTGAGTTTGATCCACATTTCGAGATGTGCTACGCACCCGACATCGGTGCGCTATCCTGAAATTGCCCGAAACCGGCCCGAACACCTCGGATATCAACCTCATTGCACGGCCCTTTTTAGGCAAAGTCCCTCGTCCCACACGAAGTTTAGTGTCATGGTGAAAACTATTCGTCAACCTTCAGGCGGTTGCGCCTGTAATTTGCAAAAGAACTCGACGTAGTCGCCAACGGTTTTGACTTGCGAAAGGTCTGATTGGCCTCCGATTCGCTTCAACCGTCGCTCCGCTGCCCAGTGAACATCCATGATTTCGTCATCATATTCCCAACCTTTGGGAGCCGCCAGCTCATCATCAAAACGGTCAGTCGGCCGCAGCTTGCCTGACGGTACGTGCAACGTCCCAGAGACTTCCTTCCAGAGTTCGCAAACCAATTCCTTTGGCAGGCTCTTGCTTGAAAAAAAGGCGTTATAGATTTGGTCCAAGTCGAGATCGGGGCGAGCATCGAAGCGTTTGCGCCGTTGACGTTGAGGAACAAATGTCCAAATGAGTACGCCTGAAACCACAATAACTCCGGCGATAATTGAGGCCAACATTGAGGCGTTCATATCCATCTGTGTTCATCTGTGGCTTCAAAACGCAATTCTCCGTCCTCACAGTTTCCAGTTCAAAATTCAGTTCATTCTGTTAATCCCTTGCGAGGCCGACGTTCGGCCCAAATCCCTTCGTTTCCACGAAATTCGCCGATTTTCCAACAAAAGTGCATCGGCGAAGTGTCGGAAACAACGACACTCACGAGCGGGAGAGAATTTTTTCCAGCGTGGCGTTGTCAGCGGCAAGATCGGCGGGAGAATAATTTAGCGGGACGCCGCGTTCCGTTAAAAAGCCTTCCGTCTGCCAATAGTCCAAGCCCAGCATCGCACCTACCTGCCGCTGTGAGAGGCGGCCGGCACGATACCCTTCCACCGCCGCGTCTTCCAGAACGCGACGTCCGACGGCGTCCGGTGTTTCTCCCAACTGCCGGGCGACTTGATCAGGCATTTCAACTGTAACTTGCATATGCAAGAATATCGACCAAATCCGGCCAAAAGCCAAGAGAGGAAAGCGATCCAAAGGGCCAGCAGACACCCCACTTAACGTGTTAGTTCCAGTTTCCGATGACAAGCCCGACTCACACGTCATCCGGTCGATCCTGTCTAAAACCTTTGCGATCGTGGCGACCGTTGCGTGACGTTGTTTTCAGTAATCTGTGCCCATCTGTGTTCATCTGTGGCTTCAAACTGCAATCCTCCGTCTCCTCCGCTTTTCTCCTGTTCAACGCCTGATTCTGTTAATCGCCCAGCGCGAAGCAATCATCACCCACCCGACTAGGTCGGAGGGGCTTACATCACTCTTCGCAGGCGTTCCAGCATAGCAACGGAGTTGAGTCTAATTGAATGGAACCCGCATCGTTTAGATGCGGGCCAGTCGTTCAAGTGAATGCGCTATTTCCTGAGATTGTGCTGCGTTTGCTCAGCCATCCGCAAATGGTCCTCCAGGACGGGGAGCGTTCGCGCCGCAAAATCCCGGATTTCCGGGTCCCTGCCATTGGCGGCTTCTTCTTTAAATTCCGCGATGTCTTTTTTGTGGTCTCTGACCATGTCATTCATGTAAGCACGATCAAAGTCCGGTCCGCTCGCACGGTCGAGAGGCCCTGTCGATCTCGTGGTTTTCTCAGTAGCCGGCGGCAAAGTAATTCCCTGTTCAGCGAGAATCCGCGCGAGTTCGTCGTTCGCCTTCGAGTGGTCCTGGGCCATCCGCGTTCCGAAGTCCCGCACGTTGGGGTCCGCCGCCTTTTGAGACGCCATTTGCCCGAGCTGAACTTCTTCACGACCTCCGGCAACGGCTTCTTCTACGAATTTGTCATCCGGAGCAGGTAATTGTCCGGTCCTCGTGCCATCCGCCCATGCCGTACCCGAGGCGAATAGCGCCAGGGCAATCCCATAGATAAACGTTTGTGTCTTTTTCATAAGCAACCTTGTGTTTGTTAAAGTCATTTTTCAAGCTGGCGTTGTGCCACCGTAAAAATCCCGCGTGGTTAGTGCGTTTTATAGCTGCGCGGTACGGAGATAGCTTTTAGTTTCATGCAAAAAGCTTTCGGAATCGTTGCATAATGCGCCGATCGCCTTTATTTTTCCGCCGGGAGGATTTTTCCCTGGCTTTTTTCTCTCGCATCGGTCGCTTGCCCGCAAAAAGGAGCCGGGCTTGGCGAATACCGTGGCGTCGACGAATTCCAATTGAACTTCCTGTCCGTGTTTCGGTTCAATGCCCACGGCAAGGCGGCGCAGGTCTTTATGCAATCCGTTCACGCATTTCGCCACAGGAGTTCTACACCCGTGGCAAATCCTTTCGTGAAATCCGGCTCCTCGATGACGATTGTTGAATGGCATGGAGACAGCTTATCGTTGCCGTGGAGAATTTTACCGGAACACAGGGCTGCGAAGCCTTCAAAGTCCTGACGCAAAAGGAGCATCAAAAGGAGCATTTATGAGCGATATCAAGTTAAAACCTCTGGACCGGCAAGTCATCGTTATCACCGGCGCTTCCAGTGGAATTGGATTGGCAACCGCAATCCTGGCGGCGGAGCGCGGAGCCACCGTCGTGTTAGCCGCCAGAAGCGGTGAGGCCTGGTCCCGAATCGTCGAAGAGATTAATGCCAACGGCGGTCAATCGGTATTTATCCCGTGCGACGTTGCCAGGCGGGAACAGGTCGAGACCCTGGCGCGGAAGGCTGCGGAGCAATTTGGCCGCATTGATACCTGGGTGAACAACGCCGGTGTCTCCATATATGGCCGGCTCGACGAAGTGAGTGAAGAGGACAGCCGGCAGTTGTTTGATACCAATTTCTGGGGCGTGTATCACGGATGCCTGGCCGCGTTGCCGTATTTAAAGAAGCACGGCGGGGCGCTCATTAATCTGGGAAGCGAAGTCTCGGATGCCGTGATTCCGTACCAGGGTATGTATTCCGCGTCAAAGCACGCCGTCAAAGGGCTCGTGGATGCATTGCGGGCCGAGATCCAGGAGCTGGACCATCTGCCAATCTCCATCACGCTCATTCAGCCCACTGCCACTAATACACCTTACCCGCAACACGCTAGAAATTACCTGCCGCAGGAGCCGAAATTGCCTGATCCGTTGGACGATCCGCACGATGTCGCCGAAGCGATCCTGGAAGCGGCCATCAAACCGACCCGCAGCGCTTCCGTTGGCGCCATGGCAAAAGCGCATGTGGTTGTCGCTAGAATTTTACCAAAACTGGGCGAAAAAATGGCCGCGAAGACTGCCGGCAAACAGCATTATTCCGAAGACCCGCGCCATCCGGAAGGCGCGCTGAGCCAGCCAAGTGAACTCGTGGATGGCACCGGAAGTGTCTATGGCTCCGGCGGCGTTAAACCCAAGTCATGAAAGCCCTTGCCGGCTTTATGCCCACTGTGAAAAAAGTGATTTCCTGGGAAATCAAGTGAGTGCATTGCACCTGGCGACAGACCTTACTTAAGCCTCGGCCAGTCGAGCCTTTGGCTCTGCTTTGTGCTTCCCGGAACCGGTTCCGGCCGAAATCCGTCGTTTCACGATTTTAACAAACCTTGGGCGCCTGTGGAAGCCTCTTGGCAATTGTCCTTTGCGGCATTAGAATCCGAAGCATTATGTCGCTTAAATTCGATCCTGATTGGCTCGCGTGGGATACCGACGCGAAAGAAATAAATAAACTGGAGCAGAAACAGAAGGACGGATCTCTTACGACCGGCGGCCAGAATAAGCTCAACGGATTGCTCGAATTGCGGAAGAAACGGGACACCGATAAGATCTTCCTCACGTTTTTTAACCAGGTCAATGTGCAGGCGGCATTGTGGCGGGCAACGAGCAGGTACAAATCGTCGCCAGACGCAAACCAATTGCTCAATGACGTCCTAGGCGCCGACCAAACCATCACGATCAAGCAGGGGACCCACCAGGCTGAGGACTCAACCGCCGGCGGTGGCTATATGCTACACTTTGACGCGCACAGCAGCCGGAATGGTAAATGTTTTCATTTATATGTGGGTCAATTGCCGAGCGGAGCAGTGACAATTACGTCCATTGCGTTCAAGCCCGGTAAAGATTACGTCGTCGCCACGCCTGACTTGCCTGAGTCGTAAGAGCGGCTTTCAAACGCTTTTATTCGGCAGCGCGTCGAATGCGCTGAGGCCTCCGATCGGTTTCAGCTTTTAGAGGCGTGCCAAAACTGGCACACTCCTTCCGTGGCAGTCACGAATTCGACATCCAATAACAAACTCCGAGTCGCAGTCCTGGGAGTCGGCTCGCTGGGACAGCACCACGCCCGCATTTATTCAGAGATGGACCAGGCGGGAGAAGTGGCGCTGGCGGGTATTTACGATGCCAACGCGGACACCGCAAACAAAGTGGCGGCCAAACATCAGTGCCGGGTTTTTGCATCTGTTTCCGAAGCGGCGGAGAATGCTGACGCCGTAAACATAGCCACGCCGACTACGACTCACTTCGAAATCGCCAAACAATTGCTCGGCAGGGACAGGCACGTATTCATCGAAAAGCCAATGACCGATAGTTCGGCGCAAGCGGCGGAATTAATCCGGCTGGCGCAGGAACATAAATGCCTTTTGCAGGTCGGACACGTAGAACGCTTCAATCCGGTTTACAAGTATCTTGAATCAGCCGCGCCAGAGCCCCGTTTCATCGAGTGCGCCCGGCTCTCTCCCTATCCCGCGCGGTCGACCGATGTCGGCGTAGTGCTGGATCTGATGATTCATGACCTCGACATCGTGCTGGCGTTTGTGAAATCTCCCGTGACGAGCGTGGACTCGGTCGGGATTCCTGTCTTGAGCCGAAGCGAAGATATTGCCAATGCGCGGTTGAGATTTGCCAATGGCTGCGTGGCAAACCTCACCGTGAGCCGCGTTAGCCGAAAGCGGATGCGCGAAATTCGCGTTTTCAGCGGGGGCGCGTCGCCGGCCAGTTATATTTCTTTGGATTATCGCGCGCAGGAAGGTTTTATCTATCGGTTGGCCAGGGAGGATGAGAAAGAAAGCGCCCTGGCCAAGCTTCTGGCGCTCGCCGGCAGCAACACGAGCGTCGTGAGCGAATTTGCCGGAAAGAAAATCATGCGCGAACCCGTGCCCATCGCCAAGGATGAACCGCTTAAACTGGAACTGCAGCATTTCGTCCAATGCGTGCGCGAACAGCAGACGCCCGTGGTCAGCGGCGAATCGGCCAAGCGGGCTTTGGACCTGGCATTTGAAATCACCGGTCAATTGGAGAAGGCGAACCTGGAAGCCCTCAATAAATTGAAGACCAATCCGTTGAAGATCTAACCGGGTGGACGGCAAAATTCGCAGTCTGCAGTCCATTACCGCTTGCCAACCGGGGCGTTTGTCTGCAAAGTTCTCGTAAGAGAAAGCAAATAGGACATGAGCATTGAGGCAAAACTGGAATTGGACGGAAAGAGCTACACTTTTCCCACCGTAGTCGGTACCGAAAGTGAGCGCGCCGTGGACATCTCGGCGCTGCGTGCCAACAGTGGCTACATCACCCTGGATGAAGCTTACGGCAACACCGGTTCATGCGTCAGCAAGATCACTTTTATTGACGGTGACAAAGGCATTCTTCGTTATCGAGGCATCCCGATCGAGGAGTTGGCGGATAAATCCACGTTTATCGAAACGGCCTATCTTATCATCTACGGTCATTTGCCAAATCGTAACGAACTGCGGCATTTTTCAGACCTCTTCACGGAGCATCAGTTCCTCCATGAAGATATGAAATATCATTTCGAGAACTTCCCGACGACGGCGCATCCGATGGCAATTCTGTCGGCCATGATCAACGCTACGAGTTGCTTTGATGAGGGCCTGATGCACTGGCAATGGGGCAAGGCGAACAGCCAGTTTGACAATTACGCGGCCAAGTTGATGTCGCAAGTGCGCACCATCGCGGCCTACTCGTATCGCAAATCCCAGGGATTGCCGCTCATTTATCCAAAGAAATCGTACAAGTACACAGCCAACTTTTTGCACATGATGTTCTCATCGCCGTATGAGGACTTCCAAATCAAACCTGAAATCGTCAAAGCCCTGGATTTGATTTTCCTCCTGCACGCGGACCACGAGCAAAACTGTTCGACCTCCACGGTGCGCATGGTCGCGTCGTCCCAGGCGAATCTCTTTGCCAGCGTATCCGCCGGGGTCTGCGCCCTCTGGGGACCTTTGCACGGCGGCGCCAACCAGGCTGTCCTGGAAATGCTTGAAGAAATTCACCGGACCGGCGACGACGGCTCGAAATTCATTGCGGCCGCCAAGGACAAAAACAGCGGCAAAAAACTCATGGGCTTCGGCCACCGCGTCTATAAGAATTACGATCCCCGCGCCAAAATCATAAAAAAATCGTGCGACGACGTATTATCGCAGTTGCATATAAGTGACCCGTTATTGGACATCGCCAAGAACCTCGAGCAGGCTGCGCTGCAAGACTCTTATTTTGTCGAGCGCAAGCTTTACCCAAACGTCGATTTTTATAGCGGAATAATTATGCGCGCCATTGGCATACCGTTGAAAATGTTTCCGGTCATGTTCGCAATTGGACGCATGCCCGGTTGGATCGCCAATTATAAAGAAATAATGGAGGATCCCAAGAGCCGCATTTGCCGTCCCCGCCAGATATACACGGGCAATCCGTTGAACCATTATTTGCCGATTGAAGAGCGGAAATAGGCCGGATTTTGACTTTTGGGAGTAGCAGGGGCTTTGCCGATTTTGGCGCGAGGATTGGCCACTTTTGTTGTGGCATTTTGACCATTCCAGCCCTCGGCCAAAGAAATACCCCCTTTTCGCCAAATCAGGCATAAAGGTTGCTCAACCACAGTTGCTTCGGATGAAGAAAATTCTGGTAATTGACGATGAGGAATGGCTGCGCGAAATGATTCATTTGGCGCTGAAGCAAAAAGGTTATGACGTCATTGAATCGAGCAATGGCGCGGAAGGCATTGAAAGGGCCCGCACCGACTTGCCCGACTTGATTCTTTGTGACGTCAACATGGAAAAAGTGGATGGTTACTTGACGTTGGCATCGCTGCGAAATGAGGCCCCGACGGCTGCCATCCCGTTCATATTGATGACCGGCCTGGCGGACAACGCGGGCATGAGGCACGGCATGGAATTGGGCGCCGACGATTATCTGCCTAAGCCGTTCACAACTGACGCCTTGTATGCAGCGGTTGAGGCTCGTCTTAAGAAGGCGCAAACCGTCCGGGACGAAGCCGAGCGCAAGCTCGCCCACTTGCGCGATAACATCAGCCTGATGATGCCGCACGAAATGCGGACACCGCTCAACGGAATCCTCTCAAACGCCGAACTGTTGGCCAGCTCTGCGGCAACCTTGAAGACGGCGGAAATCGCGGAAATCGGACAGGAAATCCATAATTCAAGCCTGCGACTGGAACGTCTGATCGAAAATTTCTTAATTTACGCGCAACTGGAATTGATCGCCGCCGACCCTCAAAACATCAACGCCCTGAGAATCGGCAAGACCGATCATTCGGCGTCGTTGATCCGCGAACATGCCACTGCGCAGGCCGCCCAGGCCGGAAGGAACAAGGATTTATCTCTCCAGATAAACGACTTTATCGTGCCAATGGCCGCCGAATACCTGGCCAAAATTACCGACGAGTTGGTCCAAAATGCGTTTAAGTTTTCGGAACCCGGCACGCCCGTGTGCGTTTCATTTACTGAATCCTTTAACTCCATCGTTCTTTCAATCAGCGACCAGGGCCGTGGATTTTCCACGGAACAAGTCGCCCGGGTTGGCGCTTATATGCAGTTCGAACGCAAGATGAACGAGCAGCAGGGACTTGGCCTGGGGCTTACCATCGCAAAACGCCTTGTCGAATTGCACGGCGGGGCTCTATCGATTGACGGGAAAAAAGGCGAAGGGGCGACGATCATCGCCAAGCTTCCGAAGGCGAAAGATTAAATAATCGCGACCGTCGCTGTTACCACAATCGTCGTTGCCTTAACGCTTCAGCGTCTCGATCATCCAGAGGTGCCGCAAGGCACGCGCGGCGAATTCGGCCGCAAGAAAGACGACGGCGATCCCCAAAACCGGCGTGAGGTCTAATTTTCCAATCCGCAGGGGCAGCTTCTTCAACGGCCGCAAGAGCGTGCCAGCAGCAACATCCGCGTAATGCCAAACCGGGTGCCGTCCGAAATAAATGTAATTGTTCAGGAGATGCAGCGCGAGAAGGATAGCGATGGGATATTTCCAGATAAGATAGCTTTGGACCGATATGATGAAGGACTCCGCAATCCGCGCAGCCGGCGAGACCGGTTGCGGAACGATTTGCAGCGAGGCCAGCGCCCATGACAGGGACCACCACCCGATGCCGGTCACCAAAAACGGCAATATGAGTTTAACGCCCGAGGGCCAGTCATCTATTCGGCCAAGTTGAAGCCGCACAAAATCCTGAACAGGTTTTGGGCCCTTCAACAGCGACAGGAGCAGCAAGCAGGAATATAGAATGCCCAGAGCCACTAAAAAACTCAAAATGGAGAACAAGAGAGCCCGGCCAAAATGATCGCTAAAAAATGCCGGCGAAATAACCCCGAGGTTCAACGTGCCTGCCCAGCGCAGGGCAGACCCGATTTGCCAGTAAAGCAGGGCGCGAAGGAAAAGCAGGGCCCCCAGGAATAGCGGCAAATTCCAACGCTGAGCCCGGGAAGGTTCGGCCTGCCGCAACGTACCGACGAGTGTGGCCGGAGTCCTTCTACCAATCGGGTCCACTTTTCCGGCCCGCCAATTAAGCCACAAAAGAAGGCCGGCGATGTTCAGGATGAAATCAACCCAGCTCATTCATTGGCCGGTCACATCATTTTTAAAAGTGTTTCCGCCATTTCACTCGGTGTGGCGGCTACGCCGATTCCTGCGTCTTTGAACGCGGCAATCTTTGCTTCGGCGGTTCCTTTGCCACCACTGACAATGGCTCCCGCGTGGCCCATGCGGCGCCCGGGCGGCGCGGTGGCGCCCGCAATAAATCCGGCAACCGGTTTGCGGCAGTTCTTTTTGACCCAGCCGGCTGCTTCCTCCTCGGCCGCGCCGCCAATCTCACCGATCATAATGATCGCATGCGTGTCGGGGTCCTCATTGAACAATTTGATGACATCAAGGTGCGACATTCCCGGCACAGGGTCGCCGCCGATACCCACGCACGTGCTCTGGCCAACTCCGCGTGACGTTAATTGCCAGACGGCTTCGTACGTTAGCGTGCCGCTTCGGGAAACGACGCCAACGTGTCCTTTCCTGTGAATGTAGCCGGGCGCAATTCCAATACGGCAGCCGCCGTGGGAATCCTTTCCGTTGCCCGGGGTTACAATTCCGGGGCAATTCGGGCCAATGAGACGGGTGCGGTGATTTCCAGCCATGGCGCGCTTGACCTCAATCATGTCGCGCGCCGGGATGCCTTCGGTGATGCACACCACGACCTCAAGTCCGGCGTCTACGCCTTCCAGTACCGCGTCGGCGGCAAACGGCGCCGGAACAAATATGGCGCTGGCGGTTGCGCCCGTTTCTCTCACGGCATCGGCCACGGTATCGAAAACGGGAATTCGCTTTCCACCGTGTTCAAATACCTGTCCGCCTTTGCCCGGGGTGACGCCGGCGACCACTTGCGAGCCGTAATCAATCGAAAGTTGCGCGTGCCTGCCTCCAAAACTCCCGGTAATACCCTGGATCAGGACTTTAGTATCGGGTTTAACAAGTATAGACATTTTTTAATGTGAAAATATGAGCTGCCGAAAAAATCAATTCAAACCGCCTGAAGCCGCCGTTTCTATTTCAATCACGAAGCCAGTCTAGTGAAAGCCGGCGGATTTTCAATGCCCGCTTTTTCGTTTGTGAATCATCACTTGATTGCCGTCGGGATCCGGCAGAATGGCAAACCGGCAAACCGGTGTGTCCATCGCCTCCATCGTAAATTTAACGCCCTTCGATTTAAGGCGGGAAATCTCACTGTCCAAATCATCCACCTCAAATGCAATGCAGGTCCCGTCAGTCGACGGCTTCCAAACGTCGCCGTAACAGCCTATGGCGAAAGTCCCGCTGTTTCCCATCTCGTATTCCACCCACATGCCGCCGGCTGATTCCCGGGTGGGTTTGAAACCGAGAACCCCCTCGTAAAAGTCACGCGCCCGTTTGATGTCAGTCACAGGCGTGCCGGTAAAAGCAATTTCAGTAATCATAACGGCGAAACTCCGCCAGCCAATGTACCGGTGGATGCAGGGCTGAGAAAGAAAAATAAGCCGGGCGCACGGCTCAAATGGCCAGCCACCCGGCTTAGTATGTCAATCAAGGCGAGGAGAGCGACGACGACGCTTTTTCAGGCGTTCTCGCCAACCTGGAAGCGGACAAAGCGCCGAATGGTAATTTCATCGCCCAATTGCTGGGCCACCTGGGCGACATGTTCCTTCACGCTCACTTCGGAATTGCGTTTGACGAATCCCTGGTCCACGAGGCAGTAAGTCTGATAAAACTTATCCAGGACGCCCTGCAGGATTTTTTCCATGGCCTGCGCCGGTTTGCCTTTGAAGCGGTCGGACTGCATGGCAATTTCCCGCTCTTTGGCGATTACCTCGGCGGTGACGTGTTCACGGGAAACCGCATGCGGATGTCCCGCGGCGATTTGCAGGGTAATGTCTTTGACCAGTTGCTTAAACTCGTCTTTGACGATGGTTTCCGCCTTGAGGGCGCCCACTTCCACCAGAACGCCCACTTTGGCGCCGGTATGAATATAACCGGCAATCATGCCGTTCCCGACGACTTCCATTTTGGCGTGCCGGGCAATTTTGATGTTTTCGCGAATTTTGGCGACCATCGCCTGACGCTCAGTTTCCAAATTTGGATTGGCCTCATTGGCGAAACGACGCGCAACTTCCTCGCAAAACGCGAGAAATGTCTCGTTGCGCGCGACAAAATCGGTTTCGCTGTTGACCTCCACCAGGACGCCGAGCTTGCCGCCAGGCGCGATAAACTGGGCAATTGCGCCGTCTTTCGCTTCGCGGGCAGCCTTAACGCTGGCCGTCGCGGCGCCTTTCTTGCGCAGATAATCCACGGCCTTTTCCAAATCCCCGCCGGTTTCGGTGAGCGCCTTTTTGCAATCCATCATGCCTGCGCCGGTCATTTCGCGCAGCTTGCCAACTGTTGCAGCAGTAATT
>DASYZW010000015.1:0-6216 GCA_035945915.1 Verrucomicrobiia bacterium
TCCAAGGCCAAATCGGCCGCCCAAAACGTCGTTAATAACGAAGCCCAACAAAAAGCCGCCGAACTGGCGGCCGAATGGCAGTCAACTCTCGAAAGAGCCATCAAATCCCCGGACGCTCTCGCCGCCGTTAATGTGCCCAAACGCGAACCCATAATCGGCAACTGGTTCAAACAAGGCGACCTCGGCTTCATCTGCGGGGAACGCGGCTCCGGTAAAACCTGGCTCGGCCTCTTCCTCGCGCGCAAATGCGCCGAAGGAGCTTCCCTGCCCGGTCTCCCCGAGTGGAACATCCAGGCCCGGCGCCGCGTCCTGTACATCGACGGCGAAATGCCCATCGACGCCATCCGCGAGCGCGACGGCGCCCTCGCCGCCGGCGAGGCGCCCGGCTTGTTCTATTTGCAACACGAAGCATTGTTCCATCTCACCGGCAAAGCCCTGAACCTGGCGGACCCGCTCGCCCAGTCCGCCATCCTGGAGAGATGCAAACACGACAGGATCGAAATCGTTCTCTTGGATAATCAATCCTGCCTCTTCATTGGAATGAACGAAAACGACGCCGACGCCTGGGACCAGGTGCTCCCCTGGCTGCTCGAAATGCGACGCAACCGCATTGCCGTTATCTTCATCGTGCACGCGGGCCGCAACGGTATCATGCGTGGCACATCCCGGCGCGAAGACTCCGCATTCTGGATCATTAACCTGACTGAACCCAAAGACCCGATCGAAAATCAGCATGGCGCAAGGTTCGTTACGCGCTTTGTCAAAAACCGAAATTCAACTGAACTCGAATGTCCTGCCCTCGAATGGACCTTCGCCAAACCGCCCGGCGAACTCAAGGCCCGCGTCTCCTGGAAACGACTGTCAGTGCCGCAACTGTTCCGCCAATGCATCGAGCTGGGCTTCAGTCGCGCCACCCAAATTGCCGAGCAAATGGGCATCACCCCCGGCCGCGTCTCCCAACTCGCCGGCAAAGCCGTAAAAGAAGGCTGGCTTGAAAAAAACGGACGAGTCTATTCGCTCAAGCCGACGAACCCAATCGTCGAGATGATCAGAAAAGACCTCGAACGCGATATGCCCAAAACCGAATGACGTTCGATGTCCACGCTTTAGAGCGTCTGAAGAAAAACGGTAGCCCGCTCGCAAGTGGCGCTGCCACCGGCAGCGGGAGATTTTGGCGTTTCGGCGAGGCTGAGCAAAGGAGCAGTGCCCAAAGTGGCCTGTAACTGAGCGAAAACGAA
Organism: Verrucomicrobiia bacterium; assembly: GCA_035945915.1. Lineage (GTDB taxonomy): Bacteria > Verrucomicrobiota > Verrucomicrobiia > Limisphaerales > UBA11358 > UBA11358. The sequence goes on from DASYZW010000015.1 coordinate 1,239, forward strand.
GCCAAATCCAAAAGAACCGCTGCCGAATGGCTACAGATTTTCTGAAAATGCTCTCGCGTGCTCGGGCCGGGAATCGGTTGTAGACTGTGCGCCGCGTGCCCTCACGCGGCGCACGTCTGATGGCGGTTCTCGCCTTCACATCCGTGTCCGTCCTGCTCGCCATCCTCAATCTTCCACCCTCGCGCCCCTTTTGCCCCCCGTCTCACGGTTTCAAAACCTCACGCCTTGGCGCGCCAAAGCTTCTGAGCGGCGGCGGGTCTCATGCTCTCGCCGTCCCGACCCTTTTCAAGTTCTCAAATCTCAAATTCGCGCGCCCCACATCCATCTGTGTCGGTCCTGCCCGCCCAATCTTCCATCCCCTAATCCTTTTCCCTTGCCGTGACCGTGGTTTCCTTTACAATTCTCATACAGAGCATAGCAATGTCACGCAACGAAGCTCAAACCAGGTTTGAATTGATTGATCCCGCGATCGAATTACGTGGCTGGCTTCGTCCGGACATTCTCGTTGAAACAACGGCCGCGCAAATTGACATTGTGGACGGCAAAGCCCGGCGACGCCCCGCTGGAAGGACCGACTATATCTTGCGACGCCCGTTAACCGAAAATACCGAGCCTATTCCATTGGCCATTCTCGAAGCGAAGCGTGAAGGCTTGCCGCCGGAACACGGTCTGCAACAGGGCAAGGATTATCGCGTCGGCGAACTCAACAACGTCCCTTTCGTTTTCAGTTCGAACGGACATCAATTTGTGGAATACGATGAGGCCACGGGCCAAACGACCGAAGCCAAGCCTATTTCCGAATTTCCCAGGCCGGGCGACCTTCTGGCCCGTTATCTATCGCAACGCCGGTTGCCCAGTCAACCGCTTGAACTGAAGCTATTGGAAACCGGTTACGCCAAGGGCCGCGGTTACCTTCGTTATTATCAGGACGCTGCCATCCGAGCCGCATTGGAGAAAATCATCCGCGACCGGGAGGCCGGAAAACCGCCGCGTGTTTTGCTTTCGCTTGCCACTGGATCGGGCAAGACCCGCGTGGCCGCCGCCCTCCTGCGCCGAATGCTTGATGCCGGGGCGTTCGGCAAAGCCCTGTTCGTTTGCGATCGCACGGAACTGCGCGACAACGGCCTCGGCGATTTTCAAGCCATATTCGGCACAGACGCTGCCGAAGTGGACACTCGCCACCCCCAGAAGAACGCCCGCGTGCTCATCGGCACTTATCAAACCTTGGACCACAAGTTTGAGCGCGGCAAAAGCCCGAAAAACAAAATTGAGAACTTTTTCCAGCGCCATTATCCGCCGGGCTTTTTCGATGTCATCGTTATTGATGAATGTCATCGCAGCGCCTGGGGCGACTGGTTTGATTTTCTCCGCGCCAACAAGAAGGGCATCCACATTGGTATGACCGCAACGCCGCGCCAGATCAGGCTGCCAAAAACCGACGATGAGGAGACAAAGGCGGTAATCGAGAACGACGCTCGCAGACTCGCCGACAACCTGCATTACTTTGGGGAGCCGGTTTACGAGTATCCTTATTTGCAAGGGGTCCGGGACGGTTACCTTGCCCCGGCCGAAATCGAAACATGGGACCTGTTCCACGATGGACGCTCACAACCCGAACGCGTGCGAGGCGTGTTGCGCTCCGACCTGGCCGGAAAAAAACTGACCAATGCTCTGACCGGGCAGCCTGTAATGCTTGACGCCGTAGCCGAGCGCAACGACGGCGCAGCGTTGGAACAGAAACTTATCCTGCCTGAGCGCGTGGAGGCCATGTGTCAACACTTGTTTAACCGGCTCCTTTTCCATGGCGAAAACAGCCCGCACCAAAAGACAATCGTTTTCTGCGCCAGCGACCATCACGCCGACCTCGTTGCCAACCAACTGAACAACCTTTACGCCGCATGGTGCAAAGCCAAAAGCCAGCGGCGGCTGCCCAATTATGCCTTCAAATGCATGGCAAGCGTCGGCGGCCAGTCGCTCATCCCCGATTTCCGCGGCCGCCAGCGCGCCTATTTCATTGCCACCACGATGGATTTGCTTACAACCGGCGTCAATGTGCCGTGTGTTCGCAATATCGCGTTCTTTCGTTATATCCGCTCGCCAATCCTATTTCACCAGATCGTCGGACGCGGCACGCGCGTGGACGAAGCGACCGGCAAGCTTATGTTCCGGATTTTTGATTACACGGGGGCAACCGCGCTTTTCGGGGCAGACTTCGTCACGCCACCGCCTGGCGGAAGCGGCGAAGGGGGAGACGGTCCACCGTGCCCGCCGCCGCCACCGCCTGTGAAAGCGAAAGGCGTCCAAATTGACCTGGCGCATGCCGGCAATTTTTATGTGATGAACCGAAACGGCCAGACTGTTCGGGTGACTCCCGAGGAATACCGCCAACGTCTTATCGACGAACTGTTGGCTACCGTGCCGACGCTGGCCAATTTCCGCGAACGCTGGATTGACCCGGAGCAGCGCCGTGAACTTATGGAGCAGCTCGCCGCGCAGGGACTCGTTCCAGAAAATCTCCGCGCTAACGAGCACATGGACGACTACGATTTATTCGATGTGATTGCCGCCGTGGCTTACCGCGTGAAACCCAAAACACGCGCCGAACGCGCCGCCCGGCTCGACGGAGCTTCCGGCCCGGATTGGCTCATTCGATTACCGCAGCCAGCCGCGAATGTCATCCGCGCCATCGCCCGCCAATTTGAAAGGGCCGGGACGGACGCGTTGGAGAGCCAGGAATTGTGGAATTCTGGGGAAGTCCACGCCGCCCGCGGATTGACCGCCTTAAAGCAAGGCGGCGAGCCGAATGCGCTGCTGCGCAAAACCAAGGAGCTGATTTTCGCCGCTTGAATTCGTATGCCCAGTCAAATCGAAAGTCACTTTGGGGAGCGCACGGTAAATGAGCTAATGCTCATGTTTCGCAACAAACAGATCAACTTGGAACCGGGTTTCCAACGCAAATCCGTGTGGAGCGAAATTGACCGCAAGCGCCTCATTCAGTCTATCATCTCTAATTACCCCGTTCCGTGCATTTTTCTCTATAAGCGCGAGCATAGAGGACGACTCATTTACGATGTGATTGACGGGAAGCAACGGCTCGAAACAATTTTCATGTTTGTGCGGCTCGGCCGGTTCAAATCCCGGTCCTTCTCAACTAAAGTTGATCTAGGCGATGGCTTTAACGCATACGATTGGCGTGACATCTGCCGGCACTATCATAACACCGGGAGCGCGCTCCTTGGATACAAAATTTCCACCGTCGAGGTTACGGGTGATCTTGCTCAAATCATTGACTTATTCTGTCGTATCAATTCAACCGGAAAGCGCCTGACCTCCGGCGAAAAGCGTCACGCCCGGTTTTACGATAGCCCCTTCCTTGCTGAGGCCCAACGCCTCGTCGAAAAACACAAGCGGTACTTTTTGCACTATCGGATCCTCTCACAATCGCAACTTGACCGTATGAAAGGAACGGAGTTGGTCTCCGAAATCCTTATGTCATTGCATCAGGGCGGTATTATCAATAAAAAGACCTCACTGGATCGCGCAATTGGCAATGAGGGCATCAACGGTAACACCCTTGGAAAATTGTCCCGCGAATTTACTGGGACCCTGAACCGTATCAAAAGGATGTTCCCTAACATTCACGAGACGAGATTCACCAATACCGTGGATTTTTACACGCTGTTTCTGCTTATCTGGCATTTCGGTAATAAGGGCTACATTTTGACGGACCGCCGTTGCAACGCTATTGCGGAACGGCTTTTGCGCAAGCTTTCAGCAGGGGTTGACGAGCTACGGCAAGCAGCGCGAGAAGGCCGGCCGATGCGTCACATTAATAAGCTTTGCCAGGATTATCTACCAACCGTGCTTGGCGATACAGACAGCGCTGCTACCCGCGAACGCCGAGCCACAATCGTCAGTGGCCTGCTTGCGCCCTTGTTTGATTTCAAACATGGCAAACGCGCTTTTTCTCCCGAGCAACGCCGCGTTTTGTGGAATCGTGATGAACGCCCGTTATGTCGCATCTGTCACAAGCCAATTTCGTGGGAGGACCTTACCATTGACCACATCAAAGCCTGGTCTCGCGGCGGCGCGACTACCCTGGCCAATGCTCAAATTGCACACCACCATTGCAACAGTCGGAAAGGAGCACGGTGATGGCAAACAACTCAATTTACAAGAATGGCGCACCTCACGTAGGCGAATGCTGGCAACTTGTGAAGTTGGGGGACGTTTGTGAATTGAACCCAAGGCGGCCGGTAATAAATCGCTCGGATGACGCCGAAACAACATTTCTGCCGATGTCGGCAATCGGTGAAAAAGGGGCTGGCATCATGCATCCTGAAGTCCGGCATTTCGCCAAAGTCCGGCGCGGTTACACGTATTTCGCGGAGGGTGATGTCCTGTTCGCAAAGATTACGCCTTGCATGCAAAATGGCAAACACGCGATTGCCAGAAATCTTCTTGGCGGCATTGGCTTCGGCTCGACTGAATTTCATGTTCTGCGTCCAAGTGGTGCGATTCTTTCCGAATGGATCCTCAATTTTCTTTTGCAGCCAAAAGTTTTGGCCGAAGCAATGCGACATTTCACCGGCGCGGTTGGACAACAGCGTGTGCCGGACGATTTCCTGTTCGATTTGGAGATTCCTTTGCCTCCAAAGGACGAGCAGCGCTGCATCGTGGCGCGGTTGCGGGAGCAGATGGCGGAAGTGGAGCGAGCCCGCGCGGCTGTGGAAGCTCAACTGGCCGAAATTGAAGGTTTGCCCGCGGCGCTGCTGCGGGAGGCATTTTGCCGGAAAAATTGAAATGCCCTGGCAACCTAGCACCATCCGTTACCGAATCAAGGGCTTTCAGACTGCCGCTGAAACGGTGCTCGTAAACACCGACGCCGGCGAAGGCTATCTCAAGGCAATGGGGAATCGCGGCGGCCCGCATCGGGTTGCCGCCGATTGGATTGGTACTCAACTGGCGGCATGGCTGG
>DASYZW010000016.1:0-1511 GCA_035945915.1 Verrucomicrobiia bacterium
GCGGCCACGGCGAGCGGCTGGCAAAGGTTCCATGCCGCGTTGGCGCGGGCGCGCTCCGCGCGGGGAAACCAATGCGCGAGCAAAACCACGATGGCCGGGTAAACACTGCTCTCGGCCATCCCCAGCAAAAAGCGCATGCCCTCAAATTGCGTGAACGTCTTCGCCAGGCCGCAACCTATGGCGCACACGCCCCAAAAAACCAGGCAGAGACTCACCAATTTTTTCGCACTCCAACGAACTGCCAGATGGCCGCCGAACGCCTGCAACAGCGCGTAGCCAAGAAAAAAGATTCCCGCCGCCTGCCCTTTCATGCGGTCATCCATCGCCAGGTCCCGCATCATCGTGGAGATTCTTGGGTCGAGCGAGAGCGACACGTTTGTCCGGTCCACGTAGGAAATCGTGTACGCCACAAGAGCCACGGGAATGATGCGCAGCCAGCGCTGATGTGTCATCCGGTGATGGTGTCGGAGTCAGTGGACGGGCGCTACCTGAAAGTCATGGCAGCAGACAGATGACGTCTGAAAATCCGTAATCCCGCAATTTCAACGACTTAATCCGCAATAAATCCGCCACAGGGTCGCAACACTTTACAACTTCATTTCGCGCTGGAGATTTTTTGTTCCAACGTGGCGATTTTATTGGAAATGGCGGCATCGCCCGGGTAACCCGGCGATTCGTCAATAATCGCCCGGTAATCAGCGATGGCCTGGCTGGTCTGGTTTTGCCCGAGCAATTCGCCGGCGAGCACCAGCCGAATTTGGATCCGTTGTTCCGGTGACGGATTCAGCTTCAAAGCGCGCCGATAAAATTCGATGGACGATTCCGGTTTGCCCTGTATGTCGCAGAGGTCACCCAGTTTTTCGGTCAGCACAGCGCTGGTGTCCGTAATGGGAAGATTTTCCAGGAAATTTTCCAGTTCAACGGGCGCCACGCCTTTGGCCTGCAGATAATTGCTGACGCGCCAGTAATACCACTGGAGATTCGGGCTGTGTGTCCGTTTCAAATGATCAAGCATTTGCTTCGGCGATTTCGCAAACGGACAATACAACGGGTCGCCAATGACCGTGGTTTGCCAGGACAACGCAGCCTGCGCGGCCCATGCCGCCTGCCCAAACGTAAAACCGTCCACCACCCAACGTCCAAGAAAAGCTTCGATGTTTGGCGTGAATTGAAGTGAGGGCTCATTCACGCAACCCATCGTGCACGTGGCCCCTTTGGCCAGCAGCGGACCGCACCAGTTCCGGGTTGTGCTCCGCAACGTGGCCGCGCTGAAGGAGTGCAGGTGATAGGCAAAGGCCCCGGGTTGGAATTCCACCACAGGCAATGCAAACGGTCCGTCGGCGTCTTCCGAATACCATCCGGCATAAATCGCAATCTGGCTGATGGGAAAATCCGGCTGAAACGTTGCCGGATTGGTGTCAATGATCGGGTCGAATCCCTCGATCTTGCACAGTTCCGCCGAGCCTAAAATCCAATCATCTCCCCGCTTGTAAGTGCCTTCCGTAATCCCG
>DASYZW010000017.1:0-4781 GCA_035945915.1 Verrucomicrobiia bacterium
GGTCTCCAGTTTGCGAACATGGGCGTCGGTGATCAGGGTCACATTCGGATGTTCCAGGGCCGGACGCACGGCGATCACTTCGGCGTCCGCCTTGGCGTGCACAAGACAGGGAAATCCGTCACAGGTATCGCACCGGATACACCGGCTATGGGCCATGTCCGCTTCCTTCAGCAAAATTCCGGTGGGCGCATAGGCGGGCCGATAACCGGCGCTCTTTAAACTGTCGGCCAATTCCTGAATGCGGGGTTCGTGGCTGACCGGAGGAAACGGGTACGGAGCGCTGGCCGGAGGTTCTGTCGGGTCGTCACCGCGTTGACCGTGAACATTATAGAGAACCTCGGCCCGGGTGTAATACGGCTCCAGGTCTTCATAACGAATGGGCCAATCCGGGGTCATGCCATCGGCCGTGCGATGAGCCGTGAAATCCTCTTTTCTGAGCCGAAACAACGCCGCTCCGAACATCTTCGTGGCCCCGCCCACAAAATAATGCACGCCCGGCTGGAAGGGCTTATTGTCCTTGTCATACCAGATGTCTTTGGAAACGTAGCGATTTTTCGGAAAGACCTCTTCCGGATCCCAATTCTGTTTCTCACGGCGCAAATAATTGCCGCGTTCGATAATCAGGATTTTTTTGCCCGACGGCGCCAATTTGTGCGCGAGGGTGCCGCCCCCGGCGCCGCTGCCGATGATAATGATGTCGTAGTGCTCCATAATTCGGCGTTAATGGTTAAAAACGTTTCAGCGATTGAAATTATTGCTGTGCCGGCGTTTGCTTTTCCCGCCGCGGCTGGAGCAGGCGCGCAATGAGGCCGCTCCAGCCGGTTTGATGCGAAGCCCCCGCCCCGCGCCCGCAGTCGCCGTCAAAATATTCATGAAAAAGCACGTAGTCCTTGAAGTGCGGGTCGGAGGCGAGCTTGGGATGATATTTCAAGACGGGCCGCTGGCCATCCTCGCCTTTCATAAATAACAGGGCCAGCCGCCGGGAAAGCTCGCACGATACTTCCAGGATGGTCATGAATTTGCCCGAGCCGGCAGGACATTCGATTTTGAAATCGTCGCCGTAGTAATGATGAAATTTTTGGAGGGCCTCGATAATGAGATAATTGATCGGCATCCAAATCGGCCCGCGCCAGTTTGAATTGCCGCCAAACAAACGGCTCCTGGACTCGGCAGGCCAATAGGAGACTTCGTAAGCGCAGCCGCACATCCGGAAATGGTAGGGCTGGCTCTCATGGATTTTTGACAACGAGCGAACGCCGAGGCCGGATAAAAACTGCGTCTCGTCGAGCATTCGCCGGAGCAGCGCTTTCATGCGATGCCCCCGCAGGAGAGAGAGCAGGCGGCGATCGCCGACTCCGCACACCTCCCAATTGGAAATCAACGATGCCAACTGCGGGCGATGCTTCAAATACCACTCCATGCGTCCTAAAAAATCGGGCAGTTGTTTCAAAAACTCGGGTTCAAGCGTTTCTACCGCCAATAGCGGGATCAGTCCGACGATCGACTGGATTTTGATCGAAATATTTTCGCCGTCCGGCAGGTTGAGACGGTCATAGTAAAACTGGTCGGCCTCGTCCCACAGGGCAGGCGTATCGTCGGTGACGCCGTTGATCGCGCCGGCGATGCTGAGAAAATGCTCGAAGAATTTTGTGGCAATATCCTCGTACACGTGGTTGTGCACCGCCAATTCGAGCGAGATGCGCAACAGATTCAGGCAATACATGGCCATCCAGCTCGTGCCGTCGGCCTGGTTAATGAAACCGCCCGTGGGAAGCGGTTTGCTCCGGTCAAACACCCCGATGTTGTCCAGGCCCAGGAATCCGCCCTGGAAGATATTATGCCCCTGCGCATCCTTGCGATTGACCCACCACGTAAAATTCAACAGCAGCTTCTGAAAAACCCGCTCCAAAAACATGAGGTCGCCGGGGTATGCGGGATCGGTCTCGCGCCGCTGCCGGCGATCAATTTGAAAAACACGAAACGCCGCCCACGCATGAACCGGCGGATTGACGTCATCGAAAGCCCATTCATACGCCGGCAACTGGGCGTTCGGGTGCATGTACCATTCGCGGGTCAGGAGAATGAGTTGCGATTTCGCAAACTCGGGATCAATGTCCGCCAGCACCAGGCAGTGGAATGCCAGGTCCCAGGCTGCGAACCACGGATATTCCCACTTGTCGGGCATTGACATAATTTCGCAGCAATCGACATGCTTCCAATCGCTATTTCGTCCCTGCTTCCGCTCCGGCGGAGCGGCGGGTTGGTTCGGATCGCCGCGCAACCATAAATCGACATCGTAATGATAAAGCTGTTTGCCCCATATCATCCCGGCAAATGCCTGGCGCTGGACAAGCCGGGCGTCGGCATTCGCAACGTCGCGCTGCACCCCGGCATAGAATTCGTCCGCTTCACGGCGGCGCAGTACCAGGATGGAATCAAACTCTTTCCACGGCCCGGCGGCGCCCGGGGCATCGGCTTGAACAAGGCGCAATCGAACGCTCACCGGCGCTCCCGGTTGCACGGTCACCGGATAAAGCGCTCCCGCCTTGGTGCCGGTTTTGCCGGGGTTCACCGCCGTGGAATTACCCCGGATGATGTATTCGTGAAAAGCGTCTTTGAAATAACCCTGGGCCTGCCGGCCGAAAAGGCGCCGGGCATTGGTTTCATTTTCACAAAAAAGCAGCGTCGGATTTTCGTCGCTCTCGAGCCGGAACTTCCCGAGTTGCCCATGTTCGATATCGATGCCCGCGCCGGCGGCGGTGAGCCGGGGCTTGACCGGGTTCAGTTTCCACGACCACGTGTTGCGGAAGCTCAGTTGAGGCAGGAGAACTAGCTTCGCAGGTTCAGGGCCGCGATTGTGCGCGGTCACGAGCATCAGGATGTCATCCGGGCCGGCTTTGGCGTATTCCACGAAAATATCAAAGTATCGGTTGTCATCGAAGATGCCCGTGTCGAGCAATTCAAACTCAGGCTGATCCGCGCCGCGCCGGCGGTTTTCATCCACGAGCCGGGCATACGGATATTCGGCCTGCGGATACTTGTACAGCATCTTGAGGTATGAATTCGTAGGCGTGCCGTCGAGGTAATAATACAGCTCCTTCACGTCCTCGCCGTGGTTGCCCTCGTCGTTATCGAGTCCGAACAGGCGCTCCTTGAGAATGGGATCTTTGCCGTTCCATAACGCGAGAGAAAGGCACAGATGCTGCCAATTGTCGCTGAATCCGGCCAGGCCGTCTTCACCCCAGCGATAAGCCCGGCTGCGGGCATGATCATGGGGGAAATAGTCCCAGGCCGTCCCATTGCGGCTGTAATCCTCGCGCACCGTGCCCCATTGACGTTCGGACAAATAAGGTCCCCAGCGCCGCCAATTTTGGCGGCCCGTTTTATCATCGGCGAGACGTTGCTTTTCAGCTCCCTCTGGTGCGGACGAGTTCATCGTCGTTTATATCCGGCCTCCGGCAAGGGCTCAAATTAAACGCATCCGCTGAAAAAGTAAAAATAAACAATTCCGCCCGAAGTTCGGGCTGGAGATGTTGTGGCAAGTCTATTCGTCGAGACCCTGAAATGAATCCAATTCGGAATCATTCCTCTTCGACGTCTTTCCGCATCCGTTTCCTCAACCGGTTCAACAAGTAGAGCAGCACCAGGATGCAGAGTAACAGGTAGAACCATGCCAGGCTATGTTGCATCACCATCGTCATGTGCTGGTCGAACGGTGACATCCCTGCGCCGGAATCCTGGGTTGAAACCACCGCATCTGTCCCGGTCACGGCGGCAGGAGGAACCGTACGGGCCAACAAGGCGTCAGGCGGTCCGGCTTGGGAGACTGTTTCGGTAGTGACGGTCTGTTCACCGGATGAACCGGTTAAAGATGGATTTCCGGCTGGAGGGGAAGCGCTTTGAGACGGCGGAGAAGTGGTTCCGTTATTGTTCGCTGAGGACTGCGCAAACCACGGCGCCCATTGGTCCGACGATGGCGCATTTGAACCCGAACCCATGCCTCCGGAATCAGCCGAACTCGAGCCACCTGGTCCTGAACCGCTCGTCCCGGAAGAACCGGAACCACCCGACCCGCCGGAACCTGTACCTGATCCGCCGGTCCCGCCCGCAAATTGCAACCCCGAGCCCGGCGGGACGGATGGCAGGAACAGGCTTTGGTTAAACGGAGACGCGCTCTCGGCCGATATGAGGTCCGCGTCGTTCCATTGCTCAACATGGCCGTCGGCAATTAGAACATTGCCTTTGAATTGGTGCAGTTCCCAGGTCCATGCCAGCCGGCTCAACGGTCCCAGTTGCAGGATGGTCGGCTGGTTGTAGGAATTTGTGGAGAGATTCCGGTCGCCGGCCAGAATGGATGTCGGTTTGTCGAACGTGCTTTGGACCCCGATAAAATAGCTCAAGTTTTCATTTTGAAGCCCCGGAAAACTGGCTGCCGCCGGACGGGTGGTTTCGGATGGGCACACGACCGTCTGCGGAAACACCAGCTCATTCGAAAGGGTCTGAAAGTGCCGGAAAGTGCTGTAAAATACCCCGCCCGATTCAAAGCCGCTCTCAACGTATTCCAGCGAGCCGCCGTCGTTGGTGGAAATCGCCGTGGGAAATTTTCCGTTGTGATCGTTGGAAAAGACGTGGAAGGCCAGGCCAACCTGCTGCAGGCCGTGAATGCAAACGACACGCTTCGTGCGCATTTCGCTTCGGTTCACTACCGGCAACAGCATGGCGGCAAGAATGCCGATGATCGCTATGACCGTTAGCATTTCGACCATTGTAAATGCAATGGT
>DASYZW010000018.1:0-3909 GCA_035945915.1 Verrucomicrobiia bacterium
TGGGTAATGACATACGGCGTCGGTGCCGGAACCGTAACCGGTTGCTGAGCCAGACAGATAGTCGCGGCAATCATTGGCAGCAGAACAAGTGTTGTTGTTTTGATGGTTGTTTTCATAAGAGGCGCCTGCTGGATGGATACCGCTGAATTCCTGGCTGCTTTGAGAAAAAGGACCGAACAAAGGGAAACCGGCCCTTTGGATCACCTGCTGCAATTTTTAGATTACCCATGCCCGAATTGCCTGTTTAACGGTCCTTTGAGTTAGTCCAGGGGCCAGGATACACGATTAAGCGCGGCTTACAAGAAAATTAGGTTGTCTAAATCGGACATTTTGATTTGAATATTCAAAGTCGCGGCAGGGTTTATTACTTTCGGGCGATCGTTTTTGCAGGAAAATGACGGACAAGCACATCCAAACGCGTGCGTTGTATTTTATTTTTCAAAAATTTTGAAAGAATTTGCCGGTTCGTGCGTAATTATAGATATGTCACAATTACGCTCTCAGAATCAAAATCGGTATATTAAGGCGGCGCGGCGGGCAGGGTATAAGGTTGGAATTATGTCCCGGCTTTTGCGGATCTCGCAAAGACAACTTCAACGCAAGATTCGGCGCCTATTCGGCTTGCCACCCTTGCGGTGGATGAGGATGCTGCGTTTGACAATGGCCCGGCAGTTGTTGATGAAATTCCGGTCGGTAAAACGGGTGTGTTTTAGTTTGGGCTTTAAGCAGCTCTCGCATTTTTCAAGGGAGTTCAAATTATTTCACGGTCTGACGCCCACAGATTTTTTGACCCGATTTTTCAGAAAAAAGGCGAGGAAGATGGCGTAATTTGCGCGGCCTGTCGCGGCTGCGCGCCGATCCAGTACCGTTATCGTTAATGAAAGGAAACACTCTCTGAGAGGGCGGCGTTGGGGTGGGGGGAGTTTGTGTGAATGAGTTCACTGCTTATGCCCAGCGTTCGTCGGATGAATTGGACGGCCCTGGTGAGGGAACTCCATTCGTGCCGGTTGTGTGTCTCGTCTGGCATTAAAGTCACCGATCGGAAGCTTTGGTAATAATCATGGCCTGGCCGCCGGATTTTTGGCATAGAATGGGAGGGCATTTATGATCTCAGTCAGCCAATTGACCAAGCGGTTCGGCGCGCAAACAGCCGTGGACTCTCTCTCGTTTGAAATTCCTGCCGGGCAAATTGTCGGCTTTCTCGGTCCCAACGGGGCCGGCAAATCCACGACGTTGCGAATGTTGACGGGGATGATTGAACCGACCAGCGGAAGCGCTACGATTTGCGGATTCGATTTGCAGCGCGCCTGCATTGAGGTCAAGCGGAACGTCGGCTTTGTGCCAGAGTCCGGCGCGGTCTTTGAATCACTGACCGGTCTTGAATATCTTGAAATGGTGGCCGCGCTTTATGGGATTCCGGCGGATGCGGCGCGCACCCGGATCGAGCAATTCATTGCTTTCTTTGACCTGAGCTTTGAAACGCTCACCGACAAACTCCTGGGCGCTTATTCCAAAGGCATGCGACGCAAAGTCGTCATCACTTCCGCGCTATTGCATAACCCGCCCGTCGTTTTTTTCGATGAACCCCTCGACGGCCTGGACGCCAATGCCGCCGTTGGTTTTAAAGCGTTAATTCAAACCCTCGCGCGCGAAGGCAAAACCATCGTTTACAGTTCGCACATTCTGGATGTTGTCGAGCGGGTTTGTCACCGGGTCATTATCATCGACAAGGGCAAGCTGCTTTTGGATGGCAAGCCCGACGAGTTGGTGGCGTCTCACAACAGCGGGACCCTAGAGAGGTTGTTTACGCAATTGACCGGCGGAGCCGAACTGGAACAGCGCGCGCAGGATTTCGCTAAAACGTTCAGGGCATGAGCACGGGCCTCAACACTCCGGAGAAACCGCCGTTGTTGCCGTCCCGGATATCTGCGTCCAGCCCGGGCCAGGCGCTGAGGCGGCTTTTTCTAACGCTGTTCCTGCGCGGGCGCGGCGCGCGCGGCTTGAACCAAAAAAGCGCGCCGACATCCATCGGCCGGAAGCTTCTGCTTACGCTGCTCATCTATGCCTTGTTTGGCTGCATGTCCTTTTCAATGGCGCGCCAGCATGTGTTTGGGCTCGCCGTCTATCTTCACGCCATGACGTTCATGTTTCTTGGAATGTTCGTGGCATCGTCCTCGGGTGAAATATTGTTTAACCGGGAAGAGGCGGACATCCTTTTGCACCGTCCGATCGACCCGCGAACGATGCTGTGGTCAAAGGTTCGAGTGCTGGTTCAAGTCTCGCTGTGGCTGGCGGGCGCGTTCAACCTGGCCGGACTATTCACGGGGTTGGCCTGCCCGGACGGCGGCTGGCGGTTTCCCATCGTTCATGTCGTTTCGACCGTGCTGGAGGCGCTTTTTTGCACGGGCAGCGTGGTTTTGATTTACCAGCTTTGCCTGCGCTGGTTCGGACGCGAGCGGCTTGAGGGCCTCATGACGATGATCCAGGTCATCGTTTCGATCGGTTTCGTACTCAGCAGCCAGATTTTTCCGCGGATCGTCTTTCGTTTTGGCAATTATCTGACGCCCAGCCAAACATCGTGGTGGATTTGCCTGCTTCCGCCGGCATGGTTCGCCGGTCTTGATGACGCGCTGGCCGGAAGCGGCGCGGCTGTTTCGTGGATGCTTTCGGGAGTTGGGATCGCCGTGACCGGGATCGTTTTGCGCCTCGCATTTGGCAAGCTGGCGCAAAATTACGAGTCCGGCCTTCAATTAATGAACGAAACGGTGTCCCAGCGAAAAAAATCGAAGCTGAGCCGCCGATGGCTTGATTGGCTCGTCGCCGTGCCGGTGATTCGCTGGTGGCGCCGCGACCCGGTGTCACGCGCGGCGTTTGTGTTGACGGCGGCGTATCTTATTCGAGATCGCGAAACAAAACTGCGAGTGTATCCGGGTATCGCCCCGATGATGGTGATTCCTTTTGTTTTTTTGATCCAGGGGAATATCGGCTTTGGACATGAATTCGGCATTGCCATTTCCGGCGGCTATTTGGGACTGATTCCCATGATCGGTTTGAGCATGCTGCATTACTCGCAGCAATGGCAGGCATCCGATATTTTCCGGTCGGCGCCGATGGGCGGTCCCGCGGCCATCTGCCATGGCGCGCGGCGCGCCGTGCTATGCTTTTTGACATTGCCCATGCTGATCGCGGTCGCAGGAGTGATCGGTCTGATTTTCGGCTTCAATTCGGAGATCGCTTTGCTGCTGCCAGGCATCATCGCTTTGCCGGTGTATGCGATCGTTCCGGGGCTCATGGGGCGGGCGGTCCCGCTCTCCGCGCCCGGGGAAGAAGCCAAAGCCGCCGGCCGCGGACTTTCCTATGTGGTGGTCATGTTTGTGTCCATGGCGTTGTCCGGCGCAGCCGTGTTGTGCCGGTCCAACGGCTGGTTTTGGGAATTTTTGGCCGTCGAGGGAATCATTGCCGCGGGCCTCTACATCGGGATGCGGTCCGCCCTTGAAAAAATCAAATGGGAGTCCGCCGAATAAGGTTTTAATTTTCATTCGACCCGCGCGGTATTCGTTGCTACTTTGGCCGAATTATGTCACCTGACGAAATCCTGCTGGAGTCCGAAGATAAAATGATCAAGACCGAGCAAGTCGTGACGAACGAATTTGCCGGAGTCCGGACGGGCAAGGCATCTTCGGCGCTGGTGGAAAATCTAATGGTGGAGGTATATGGCTCCCAAATGCGGCTGCGTGAATTGGCCGGGATTACCACGCCCGAACCGAGACAGCTCGTCATTCAGCCGTGGGACGTTGGTTCGCTGCATGCGATTGAAAAGGCCATTCAAAAATCAAACCTCGGCCTGACTCCGGCGGTCCAGGGTAAAATTATCCGGATTTCTTTTCCGGAATTGAGCCAGGAACGCCG
>DASYZW010000019.1:0-2881 GCA_035945915.1 Verrucomicrobiia bacterium
GGGTCGCAACGCCCTGATGGTGATTTCGGAAAACGTGGGCGCCATGGAACGGACAGTGGACATGGTGCTGGACACACTTCGCACCATGGATGTTTACGTATTGCCAAAGCCCGTGGAGTAAAATAAAGGCCTGATCATTGCGCATCCGTGCGCTGCCCCGCGATATTCATTACGTTCCGATTTGTTTTTGAATCGCCCCGCAGATTTTCTGCGACCAGGCTTTCAGATTGTCTTCGTCACGTCCTTCCAGCAGCAGGCGGGCCTTGGGCTCGGTTCCTGAATAGCGCAGCAGCACCCTGCCGCCGGCGGATTTCAGTTCCGTTTCCGCGGCGGAGACCATCGTCAGGACGCCGTCCAGCTTTTCAAATGGAACTTTTTCCCGCACTTTTACATTGGCCACGAGTTGGGGGAACCGGGTCCAGCATTTAACCAGTTGAGAGAGCGGCTGGTTCGTCTCGCGCATGATCCGCAGGATTTGCAGCGCGGCTACCAGGCCGTCGCCGGTTGTCGAAAAATCCCTGAAGATCAGGTGTCCACTCTGCTCGCCGCCAAAGTTGAAGCTGTTTTTGAGCAATTCATCAATGACATTCTTATCGCCGACAGCAGTGCGAACAACGCTTCCACCGGCCTTGTTAATGGCCGGCTCCAGGCCGGCGTTGCTCATGACTGTCGCAACCAGCGTCTTGGCGGCAAGTGTGCCCCGGGAAAGCATGTCAATGGCCGCAATCGCCATAATATCGTCGCCATCGGCCAGAACTCCGTTTTCATCGCAAAGCAAAACACGGTCGGCATCGCCATCGTGGGCGATTCCCATATGCGCTTTATGGGCGACCACTTTGGCGCAAAGATTTTCCGGATGCATTGAACCGCAGTTTTCGTTGATATTTTTTCCGTCCGGCTGGTTCCCGAAAACAATCACGTCCGCTCCCAGTTCGCGCAGCACACAAGGCGAGGACTTATAGGCGGCGCCATTGCCGCAATCCACGACGATCCGCATATTCTCGAGTGTTAGATTTTTCGGGAAGCCGGCCTTGGCAAATTCAATGTACCGGCCGAGGGCGTCATCAATACGGACGGCCTTGCCAATTTCCTCCGCGGCGGGTCGCACTTTTTCGATTTCACCGCCAAACACGAGTTTCTCGATCTGATTTTCAATTTGATCATCGAGTTTGTAACCATCGGCGCGGAAAAACTTGATGCCATTGTCAGCATAGGGGTTGTGCGAAGCGGTAATGACAATGCCGGCGTCAGCGCGAAGGCTGCGCGTGATATAGGCGACGCCCGGAGTCGGCAGCGGCCCGATGAAAAGGACGTCGACTCCCATCGAAAGGATCCCGGAAGAGATGGCGTTTTCGAGCATATAGCCCGAAAGGCGAGTGTCCTTGCCGATAACGATTTTGTGTTTTCCCCGGTCGCGGGCCTGGCGGTTCAAATTCTTGAAAACATGGGCGGCGGCACGGCCAAGTTTCAACGCGGTTTCAGCGGTCACGGGTTCGATGTTCGCGGTGCCGCGAACACCGTCGGTCCCGAAAATTCTATTATTCATTATGGCTTGGGGATGGTCACTGTAACCTGAGGCGGGTCAACGTCAACCACGGTTGCACCCGGCGGCAGGGCGACCTCGACGTCGCGCGTCAGATTTTCCGCCGAGGAAAATCCCGAAAGGTTGATGGAAGCGTGGATTTCGCTTCGCTGCAGGTGATTCATGGAGTCGGCCGGCCCGCTTACCGTTACGGTAACCGTTTGCGGGTAGATCTGGACAGAATGAACGTTCGCGTCCGTTGAAAGCGGAACAACCGGCACATTCACATAAGGTTGTTGGACGCGGTTCGCGCCCTGGGCGGCGGCTGTTCCGGAGGGCCGGCTAACGGTCAGCCAAATGCCAACAGCCATGAGCAGCGAAAACGCTTTCCAATGAAAATCTTTTGTGAGCCAGTCGGGCATTATGTTTATCAGTAAAGGTCTTCAGCTTGTCCCTTTGGATTTTTCGTAGCTGGCACGGGGCGTGTGTTTTGTGATGACCGCCGGGCCGGGTTTGAACCGTTCTCCAAATAGGCGACGAAACCAATCGATCGCGCCATGGGGTTTTTCGGGCTGCAATAGCACTGAAGTCAGAAACGAACGCAATTCCTCTGCGGTGACTCCGCGCACGAGCTGGCCCTTGTACGCGTGCGAGATCATTCCGTTTTCTTCGGATACCACCACAATAACCGCGTCGGTTTCTTCACTCAGGCCGATGGCCGCGCGATGCCGGGTCCCGAGCGATTTGGCCAGGCCGGGACGCTGCGTCAGTGGAAAGATACAGGCGGCGTAAGCGATGCGGTCGCCTTTGATGAGGACACCGCCGTCGTGAATGGCATTATTCGGGAAGAAAATGGTTTCCAGCATCTCTGGCGTGGCCGCGCAATCGACCAGCACCCCCGATTCGACTGCATCGTGCAAATGAATCGACTGTTCGATGGCAATGAGCGCGCCGATCTTGACGTCCGATAGACGCTCCACTGTCTGGATGATAACCTCGATGTTTTCGCGTTGCTCGTGGGCAGTCGCGAAAAGGGGCAAATTGCCCAACTCGGCCAGCAAACGACGCAGTTCCGGCTGAAAAATAATGACCACCGCCACCGCAAAAAACTGCGTGGCGGCGGCCAGCAGTTGTTGCAGCACGATCAGGTTCAGTATTCGGGTCAACCCGAAGAGAACCAGCATAACGACCACGAAACCAATAACAACCGGCCAGCCGCGGGTCCCCCGCAGGAACCGCGTCAGGTAATAGATCCCCACCGCGAGGATGAATATCTCCAACGCGGGACGCAAAATGCTATGGATGTAGGTCCAGTGCAAGTTCACTTTCTATGTTCCGCCCAAACAATCGCCGGATGAT
>DASYZW010000020.1:0-2530 GCA_035945915.1 Verrucomicrobiia bacterium
ATACATGCGTGAAAGCATTTCCGCCCAGTCCTGCGCCTCAGTCCCGCCGGCGCCGGCATTGATGCTGAGGATGCAATTCTTAGAATCATGAGGGCCGTTCAGGAAAACCTTCAGTTCGAGGGCGTCCAAACTGCCAAGAAATCTGGTGACGTCGCGTTCCAACTCGGCTTGCAATTGAAGCTGCGCGGCCTCAGGCTCGCCCTGGCCCAATTCAACCAGGTCGCGAAAGTCCGAGAGCTGTTTTTCCGCGGCGAGCAACGGCTCGATCTTGTTGCGGAGGGAATTTGACTCGTCGATGATTTGCTGCGCCCGCTCGCGATTGTTCCAGAAACTCTCCCCGGCCATCAAGGTGTTCAGTTCGCCGGCGCGCTGTTGCGCGGCAGCGACGTCAAAGAAACCTCCGCAAATGCGAAAGTTTGTCAGCCGCGGTCTTTAACTGAACAGAAATGGTCTCGAACATAGGGACAGCATATGATTAAACAGGCGAAAGGGAAACGTTGAACCGTTAAAAATTTAAATCGGCATAGAACCGCAATCTTTGCTGTCCGGAGCGCCCCGTGGCGGCAATCCAAGTGGTCCGGAGAAGTCCCCGGACGATTTTAGTTTCGTCGCGGGCCCCCTACGAAGATTGCACCTGGATTTTGAGCTGGCAAGCGCGCCGCGGAACAATGCACGGTCAAGAATACGCCCAAGGAAGCACTTCCGTGAGATGTGGAGATTCTGGCGGGCGTAGCCTGAGTACCAGCGACTCGGCGTCAATCGGCTTTACTTTGGGGACGAACCGATTGAACAATGGCCGATGCCGATTTTCCGGAGACATCCATTTTTCGGGATACTCTTTTTTGCATGGTTGGCGGCCGCACGAGTCTTTGGCGCTGCTTCGGATTCCCCGTTTACCGTGGATTCCTGGACCGCCGAAAACGGCCTGCCAGACAATGAGGTCTTTTCCGTTATCCAATCTTCGGACGGCTATCTCTGGCTAGGAACCCTCCACGGACTTGTCCGTTTCGACGGAGATCACTTCACGTGGTTCGACGAGATGAACACGCCCGGCCTGACCAGCGATTGGATCGTTTTCCTTTTCGAAGACCGGCAAACCAATCTTTGGATCGGAACCCAGTCGTCTGGCCTGGCAGTCATTCAAAACGGAAAAATCAAGAGTTTCGAAAACGACACCCCGGGCATCGGGCCGGTAAGCACCGCCATCGAAAACAGCGGGAACGATATCTATTTCTATTCGGAAAGCGGACTGGCGCAATATCACGCCGGCAAAATGAGCTATTATCCCGGCGTCCATTCATCCCAGTTGGAACCTCTGGCACAGCATTGGATCGTTCCTTCGCCCGGCGGAGGCGGATGGGAACTTTGGGGCGATCGGATCAAAAAAATCGGCGCGAACGGGGCCGAAAAGGATTTCGGCCCCTTTCCCTGGAAAGCGCCGGTCCAGGCGGCGTGTGAAGACGCCGCAGGAAACCTTGTCGTGGGCACGGTTGGCGCGGGGATCTTTTGGTTTGAGGCCGGCGGTCATTTCCGGCACATATCGACCGCAGAGGGTTTGTCATCTGACCTGGTGCTTTCACTATGCTTTGACAACGAAGGAGGCCTGTGGGTCGGCACTTCCGGCGGAGGATTGGACCGTGTTAAGAAAAAAGTTTTTGGTTCTCTGCCGAATTTTCATCCGTGGGCCGTGCAATCGCTCTCTGAAGACGCACACGGCGGAATTTGGGCCGCAATCACGTCGGCCGGCGTTTCCTATTGGCAAAGCAATGTCACGCGGGTCCTCAAGGTTGGACAGGGAGAAGCGTGCGAGGCGTGGAGCGTGCTGGTGGACCGGGAACAGCATATTTGGGCGGGTTCGCGAGGAGAAGGTTTGTTTTTGTTACAGACCAATCAATTTTCGCCTGTGTTTGGCGCGCGGGCTCTCGGCGCGGAAATATTCGCCCTGTTCGAAAGCCGGGACGGCCGGCTGTGGGCCGGCAGCGGAAACGGCCTGGGCTGCTGGGATGGGCAACAGTGGAAACTGTTCACAACCGCCGACGGCCTGTCTGGAAATACGGTGAGCGCCATCGCCGAAGACGCCGGCGGCCATTTATGGGTTGGAACAGCAGACCGGGGACTGAATTATTTCGACGGCCGAACTTTCAGTATTTTTCGAGCCACTAACGGCCTGCCCGGCGACGATATATCCTGCCTTTACGTTGACAGCGACGGCATCCTCTGGGCTGGAACGTCGGCGCACGGCCTGGCTCGATTAAAAGGTGGAAAATGGAAGTGTTTTTCAACACGCGACGGCCTGGCCAGCAATAGCATCGGCTACATTAATGGCGATGACAATGGTTATTTATGGATTGGGTCAAATGCCGGGCTTATGCGGATCGGCCGGGCAGCATTCGAAGGAACCTATTCTTTGCTGTACCGCGTTTATGGACGGGCGGACGGGTTGCCCAATCGCGAATGTTCCAGTGGTTCACAGCCGGGCACGATTCGCTCGCGCGACGGGAGATTATGGTTTCCCACGATCGAAGGCCTG
>DASYZW010000021.1:0-4355 GCA_035945915.1 Verrucomicrobiia bacterium
GCTGGATAAGCGACTGCGGCGTTGCTTCAAAAGCCGCAATCGCAGCAATCTTCGTGCCTGTTGGCCAAACCCGCAAATTGCTTCATTTTTCGTTTGGCTTTCCCGATTTCTCGAATAAGTTATGCGCTCCATGATTGAGACTGACATTGACCTTTTAAAGGGTATTGCAAACCAACTGCGCATCCATTCCATTAACGCCACTACTGCGGCGGGCAGCGGGCATCCCACTTCGTGCTGTTCCGCGGCCGATGTAGTCGCGGCTCTCTTTTTCGGGTATATGAAATATGACCCGAAGAATCCGCGCTACTATAACAATGACCGCTTTATTTTGTCGAAGGGCCATGCGGCGCCGCTGCTTTACGCGGCCTGGGCTGAAAATGGATTTGTGCCCGTCGATGAATTGGTGAAGCTACGCCAGTTCAACTGTGAGCTTGAGGGACATCCGACGCCGCGTTTGGCGTTTGTGGACGTGGCCACCGGTTCACTCGGTCAAGGCCTGGGCGCGGGGGTGGGAATGGCGCTCGCCGGCCGCCTCGATCAATTGGATTATAACACCTATGTGCTGATGGGCGATGGTGAGATCGCCGAGGGCGCTGTCTGGGAAGCGGCATCGTTGGCGGGATATTTCAAGCTGAACAATTTAATCGCAATCGTGGATGCGAATCGCCTGGGGCAGAGCCAGGAAACGGCTTTTGGCCATAACATTAACGTCTATCGCAAGCGGTTTGAATCTTTTGGCTGGCGCGTCGAAGACATCGACGGTCATGACATCGAAGAAATTCTTGAAGTGTTGAGCGGTGTCGGGTTGAACGACCAGCCGCTGGCGATCATCGCTAAAACGTATAAGGGCGCCGGCGTTTCGTTTTTGCAGGATAAGGAAGGCTGGCATGGCAAGCCCTTGACCAAAGAGGAAGCGGCAAAGGCGATCGCCGAACTGCAGCCCAATGCAAAATCCGGCATGGGCGTTGAAATCGCGAAACCCACATCGCTCCCGGAACCCAAGAACAATCCGGCAACCGGTTTTCCGCCCATTAATTACAAGATTGGCGATGCAGTCGCGACGCGCGAAGCCTATGGCAACGCGCTATTGCGAGTGGGCGAAGCGGACACGCGGATCGTGGCGCTGGATGGCGACACAAAGAATTCCACGTACGCGGAAAAATTCTTCAAGAAATTTCCGGACCGCAGCTTCGAGTGTTTTATCGCCGAACAAAACATGGTGGGTGTTTCGACGGGCTTTTCCGCGCGGGGCAAACTGCCTTTCGCGTCGACGTTTGCGTGCTTTTTCACGCGCGCGTTCGACCACATCCGCGTGGCCGGAATTTCCGAGGCCAACGTGAAACTGGCCGGTTCGCACGTGGGAGTGAGCATTGGCGAGGACGGGCCTTCGCAAATGGGCCTGGAGGACCTGGCCATGATGCGCGCGGTCGTCGGAAGCACTGTCCTGTATCCTTCAGACGCTGTGAGCGCAGAAAAGCTGGTCGAACAAATGGTTCTCACCAAAGGCATTTGTTATTTGCGCACCTCGCGCCCGAAGTCGCCGGTTATTTATAACAACGACGAAGCGTTTCCGGTGGGCGGAGCCAAAGTTTTGCGCGAAGGCGACAAAGTAACGGTGGTTGCCGCAGGTGTTACCTTGTTTGAAGCATTGAAAGCGGCTGACACCCTGAAAAGCGAAGGCATTAATATTACGGTCATTGACGCCTACAGCATCAAGCCTCTGGGAAAAAAGGAGATTCTCGCCGCGGCTCAAAAAACCAACAATACCGTTATCACGGTCGAAGACCACTACTCGCAGGGCGGGCTCGGTGACGCCGTGGCCGGAGAATTGAGCGTGGATGGAATCAAGGTCCATAAGCTGGCAGTCAACGGTTTGGCCCGCTCAGGCAAACCGGCTGAACTGTTGGCGCACTTCGGTATCGACGCCGACGCCATTGTTAAGAAGGTTAAGTCGCTTTAGACGCAACCTGAGGGCAGAGGCAATTATATCGCTCGACTTCTTTTAGCAAGACGGCCGGCCTGGTCACATTCGTTCGATCTCGCGTTCGGCGAGATGTGAATAACTTTTTGTGTTCATTGAACGGCGGGTCGGCCATAAAGGGCCTATGGCTGTTCCTACTTTATTACCCACGGCGGTCCAAAACGAAAAATTTGGCGGCGTCACGTATCACATCGAAGGCGAATTAGTCCCGGCATTGCATCTGGAGTTAAGCCAGACCGGAATTTATTTCGAACACCATATTTTGCTTTGGAAGGACCCCGCCGTACAAATCGGCATCCATCCGCTCAAAGGGGGATTCAGGCGAATGCTGGCCGGGATGCCGTTTTTGCTGACGGGAGCGCGCGGGCCGGGCCGCATCGCATTCAGTCGCGATGGCGCCGGGCATGTTTTCGGCCTGCACCTCAAACCGGGAACGGCCGTGGATGTGCGGGAGCATCAATGGCTGGCGGCAACCGAGACTGTGGAGTACACATTCTCGCGTGTTCGCGGGGCGGCGAATATCCTGCTGGGAGGAACCGGATTTTTCATTGATAACTTTTCGTGCCCTTCGCAAGAAGGCATCCTTTGGCTGCACGGTTTTGGGAATGTTTTCGAGGTCACGCTTGCGCCGGGCGAGGAGATTGACATCGAACCGGGCGGCTGGATTTACAAGGACCGAACGGTCCAGATGCAAACGATGTTTCAAAAGCTCTCGACGGGTTTGTTTGCCAGCGCTGCAAATCTATTCTGGAACCGGTTCACGGGTCCGGGAAAAATTGCGCTGCAATCCATGTATGTCCACATGGAAGGCGGAGAGTAAGAGGCGACACGGCGCCGCAACGATGCGGTTCAGCGGTACTTCCAATTGAGCGGCTTACCCGCCGCAAGCCAGTCCATTGCGGTTTTGATTCGACGAATGCGGGTTTCCTCTCGTTTGGCCCGGGTGATCCATTCAATATATTCGCGTCGCTGGCTGGGACTTAATTTCCCGAATGTGGCGCCCGATTTTTTATTTTTCGCGAATGCGGCGGCGATGTCATCCGGCACTACAATTTCTTTGGTTTTCGTTTTTCGCCGCGTTGACGCTTTGGTTCCGCTTTCGTTGAGCGCCACGGCTTCGCGAATGTAACGTAATAACGTTTTATCATCCGGCAACTCGGCAAGAGCCGTCAGCCGGCGGTATTTCGCCCTTTCCTTTCCCAGAATCAGTTTTCCTTTCCAAAAGATCACCGCACAGTGCTTCTTGAATGCCGGCGTCGTCATCAAAATTCCCTGGTACGTATAAAATGGGACGCTCCATTTGATCGTTTCCTCGACCTTCGGACAGGCTTTGTGGACGAGCTTGCGAACCCGGATTAATATTGGCCGGGCGAAGGGCGCAGCTTCGGCGATGTAGGTGTCAATTCGCGAATCGTGAGCCGGCATGCCGGCAGAATGAGAAATTTTCCCGGCTTTTTCAACTCGGATTGCACCTGTTCATTTTAAGAACTTTGCCTTACATTAACCTCAACAAATGGCAGCCGAATGGGCATCGAATTGAAATTCCCGGAGAACTTTTTCTGGGGAACGGCAACTTCGCCGACCCAGGTGGAAGGCCACGTCGTCAACGAATGGACCAATTACGTGGCCTCGGATGGCGGGCATTGCCGGGTGGCATGCAACCACTACCACCTGTACGAAAAAGACATCAAGCTCATGGCGGACCTGGGCGTAAACGCTTATCGAATGGGGATTGAATGGTCCCGGCTGCAAGCCAAGCCGTTCGACAAGTTGAATCAAAAGGAATTGGACCGCTATATTCACCTGCTTGATTGCCTGAAAGCGGCGGGCATTACGCCCATGGTGGTGTTGCATCATTTTTCGAATCCATTGTGGATTACAGAATCGGAGGGGTGGCTCAATTCGCAGGCGATTGCGGCGTTTGTGGATTACACGACGAGGATTGTCACCGCGCTGAAAGATCGCGTGTACCTTTGGAACACTTTCAATGAGCCGGACACCTATGCCTCGCTGACTTACCTGCTGGGTGGATTTCCGCCGTTCCACAAATGGCGTTTGGGCGCCTTTCGGCGGGTCATTAAACACATGGCGGAGGCGCACGTTCGCGCGAGCGAAGCAATTCGAAGCCAATCTACCGAAGGCAGGAGGCCGGAAATCGGCATCGCGAAAAATTGGACGTATTTCGGCGCGTTCCAGTCATATGCAATTTGGGACCACGCTCTGGCCGAACTATCCCATCATGCGTTCAATCGCTTTGTCCTGAACGAATTCACGGGCGGAAAACGCCGGAGCGCGTCCACGTATCTCGGACTTAATTATTATGGGCGGGCACGGCTGAAGCATTTCCAGGCGCTTGTGCCGACGAATGGCGTGA
>DASYZW010000022.1:0-1653 GCA_035945915.1 Verrucomicrobiia bacterium
GTAACGGATTTTGGATGCAGTCACGCCCCGGATAAAATGCACCTGGGCTCCGTCTCCCCCCTGGATGGTAGTCTCCCCAAATTTCCATAAACCGGCCGACTGCAGTTTTTCAGCGAGCGGCAATTGAAGCTCGCTTTTGAATTCGTCCCGCGAAATGACTTCGGTATCCGGCAGCGAAAATCCCCAGACCTGTTTTGAGGGAACATCCCGCATTTTGGCGTAATAATTGGCCACTTGCCTGGAAGCGGGCACATTCTGGTTGTAGATAACGACCACCTGATCGCCGCCGGCCCGGGCAAAGCACGGCGCGAACACAAAAAGCCATAGGGCCGCTCGAAAAAGCACTTTCATCATTTCCGTGGGATTTGACGCTTTTGGCGGAAGAATGTTGTAAAATAATTCGTTGAACACGGCCTCAATTCCCGAATAACGCGCCGCGCATCCCGGCCATGGGACGGTCTTCGGCTTTGTTCCAATAACGAAATCCGGCGCTCCAATCCCAGATCGCCCAGCCCATTTTGTCCTCCGCCAATGCCTTCCGGTATGCCGTGTAAAGACGCACGCGCGATGCCGGGTCCGCCTTGGTGTAACATCCAAATTCGCCGAGATGGACCGGACGGCCATAATAATCCGACCATTGCCGCGCGTAGCGCAGCCTGCCTTCAAACGCGAGCGGACTGCTGGGATTACCATCCGCGGGCAACGTGTTATAACGCTGGATCCAGTCGAGCGCCGATTTAGGCAGGTGCAGCGACGGGTCCGGCGTCAGCGGCGTCGCCGGCGGTCCCGGAAATACGATTCCCGTCTGGCGCGGCATCGGCCCCGCCCACGACGCGCCCTGGTGCGTGAACATAAACGGTTCGTAACTATGGACCGAAACGATCACATTGTTGTCCGCCGGCAAAACGAGATTTTTTAATTCAGTAATCGAGCCCCAGTTGCCCGGTTCCACAAAAATTGTCCGATGCCGATTGGACCGTCGAATCTCATGGATGGCGCGCGCGTAAATCGGGTTCATCATCGCCGTGGTCGCGTTTTCGTGCGGCTCGTTATCCAGCTCAAAGGCAAGCTTGTTCGGAAATCCTTTGTAATGGCTGGCGATCTGTTGCCAGATTTTAAGGAATTTATCGGTGGTCCCTTCCGGATTTTGGTCCAGCTCGTTAAAATCGTGAATGTTGATGATGACCGCCAGCCCGGCGGCCAGCGCATTGGTCACCGCAAAATCAGCTCGCGAAAAAATCTCCGGCGAGAGCGTGTAGTCCGGCGTCGGCCCGGTATAATATTGCCAGCCAATTGGAATTCGGACGTGGTCAAACCCTTCATCCTTCATCGTATGAAACTCCGACGCTGAAACCGTGACACCCCAATCATCGCCCGGCGGGGATTCCAGATAATTGCCAAGGTTCACCCCATGCATGAACAGTTTGGCCGCCTGCCATGCCGGCGAATTGTTATCCGTTAACCGGCGCATCTGGGGCGGGTTGGAAGGAGTAAATGGTTCATCGCCGGTTTGCCCGAAAACCGGTAGTATCATCGCAGCGGCGGCGAAAAAGGTTAGAGCACGTTTCATCGAATCGAAATCCCCCCTGACCCGGTATCTTCCGCGCGGCAACATAACACAGCCGGAACAATTACAAAGGAAAAACGGAGGTT
>DASYZW010000023.1:0-5326 GCA_035945915.1 Verrucomicrobiia bacterium
AATCTTCGCCGCGCGCACCAGGTCTTTTTCCTCGGGAATGATCCGGGGCTTGGCGTGCCCAATCCCGCTATGGACGGTACCATGCATATGGGCGGGGACTTTAACCGCTTTCGCCTCCTGTAAATCGTTGGGCATGATGACGCAGGTGACGCTGCGCGTCGCTTTCGCAATCCGCACGGCCCGGTCTACCAGGTGACGGACCTGCGCGGGATGCACGGCCATTTGCACAAACTCGCTGGCGACGTCCTTGAATAGAGTGGTGAGATCCACTTCCTGTTGATAATGCCCGCCGAGTCCCTGCCGTGATTGCTGCCCCACAATGGCTACAACTGGAACATGGTCCATTTTGGCATCGTATAAACCGTTCAACAAATGGATAGCGCCTGGTCCAGATGTGGCCAGGCAAATGCCGACCTCGCCGGTAAATTTGGCGTGGGCGCAAGCCATGAACGCCGCCATTTCTTCGTGCCGGGCCTGGATGAATTCGATGGGATGCGAATTGTTTTCCGCCCGGCCCAGCGCGCCCATAATTCCGTTGATGCCGTCACCGGGATAACCGTAAATCCGCCGGACGCCCCAGTCATAAAGCCGTTCGACCAAAAAGTCCGCGCATGTCTCCATGCCCCATTTTTAGCTAGATGTCTGCCAAGGCGGAAAACTGCAAAAGAATCCCGATCGAAATAAATGAAAAGTGCAAGCCGCAACACCCAACGAGGTCGCAATTGCAAACTGCATTTGTATTCCCGGAGATTTTTCCACGGATTTGCTGAAATCAGCGGCAGGCCGCGCTTTTCGCGGATGGCAGGTTTAAAGCTTATGATTGTCCTGGAAGGTGAGAATACGTTGGAAAGTAGGACGATTAAAAAACGGAACATTTTCCAATAAAAAATCTCACCTTCCGTTTTAGCTTATGCGAGCGATCTGGAAAGGTTCCATTAGTTTTGGCCTGGTTTCAATTCCGATTTCTCTCTTTCCGGCGACGCAGCGCGAAGAACTCAAATTCCGCCTTTTAAGAAAATCCGATTTAAGCCCCATCAATTACAAACGCGTCGCCGAGGCGGACGGGAAAGAAGTGCCCTGGGACCAAATTGTAAAAGGCTACGAATACGAAAAAGGCCAATTCGTCGTGGTCACGGACGAAGACTTCGAGCGCGCGGACGTGAAGGCCACGCAAACCGTGGACATCATGAATTTTGTCAAGATCGACGAAATCAGCCCGATTTTCTTTTATAAGCCGTACTATATGCAGGCCGAGAAAGGCGGGGAAAAGGCCTATGTGCTCCTGCGCAATGCGCTGGAAGAGTCCGGCCGGATCGGCATTGCCAAGGTGGTCATCAAGACCAGGCAACATCTGGCGGCAATCCGCGCCCAGGAAACCGGATTGATGCTTGAACTCATGCATTTCCCGGAGGAGCTTGTGGACGTTTCCGGATTCAAAGCTCCGGCCACACACACGGCCAGCAAGCCGGAAATGAATATGGCCGCGCAATTGATTCAGTCCATGACCACCGCCTGGAACCCGGCGCGGTATCATGACGATTACCACGAAAGCCTGAAGAAAATGATCGAGGACAAAATCAGGCACGGAGGCGAAAAGGTGGCCGGCCCGAAAAAAGCGCGCAAGCCGGCCAACGTCATTGACCTGGTATCCGTGTTGCAACAGAGCATCAAGGAGACGCAAAAGAAATCCAAACCGCTGAAGAAGGCGGCCTGATTTCCGCCATCGCTATGCCGCAGTTGACCGAATATGCCCGCAAACGCAACTTCCAAAAAACCGTAGAGCCGCCCGCTGAAACGTCGCGCGAATCAAAAAGCCGTTTCGTCATCCAGAAACACGCGGCGTCGCGCCTGCACTATGACTTCCGCCTGGAAATGGATGGTGTCCTGAAATCCTGGGCCGTTCCCAAAGGCATTCCGTTCGCCAAAGGCGATAAACGCCTCGCCGTTCATGTCGAGGACCATCCGGTTTCGTATATCCATTTTGAAGGCTCAATCCCCAAAGGCCAGTACGGCGGCGGCACAGTCATGGTCTGGGACCAGGGCACGTTTTCGACCGACGCCAAAAACCCGGCTCAAACCCTCGAATCGGGAAAGCTCCATTTCACCCTGAAAGGCAAAAAACTCCAGGGCGATTGGCGCCTCGTCCGTTTGCGCGGCGGCGATCAATGGTTATTGATCAAGGGCGGCGACGACATGAAACCGGTATCGAAAAAATCTGACGATACTTCTGCCCTCTCGGGCAAGACCATGGAGCAATTGTCACAAAACGGCGCGGTATGGGAATCGTCGAGACCCGATCAGCCGGCGATAAAACAAAACCATTCTCCGGTCAACCGGCTTAAAAAGGCGGCGCCCAAAGCAAAAATGTCGAAAATACCGGCGTCGGCATTTATTGAACCGATGATGGCGCGCCTGGTTACCGCTCCCCCCGCGCAGGGTGGCTGGCTCTACGAAATCAAATTCGACGGCTATCGCGCGCTCGCTTTCAAAAACGGCGATGCGGTCAGCTTGTTTTCGCGAAACGAAAAGGATTTTAGTGAAAAATTTCCGGAAGTCGTCGACGCGATTGCGGCGATCGAAGCGGACGAGGCCATCATCGACGGCGAAATTGTCGCGTTGGACAGCAAAGGCGTTTCGTCCTTCCAACTCTTGCAGACAATTGAAATCGGCGAACGTCCGCCTCTTTATTATTACGCATTCGACTTGTTGAAATTGAATGGAAAAGATTTGCGCAACCTGCCGTTGCTGGAGCGCAAAGCCCGGCTCGAACAGTTCCTCGACGGCGCCCCGGACCTGGTCCGTTATTCGGCGTCGCTCGGCAGCGACGCTGGAAAGCTGTTAAAGCAAGTGGCCCGGCTGGGTTTGGAAGGATTGATCGGCAAAAGAGTTGATTCTCTCTACGAGCCCGGTAAACGCACTGGCGCCTGGATCAAACTGAAATCGCGCCGCGAGCAGGAATTTGTCATTGGCGGATACACCGACCCTAAAGGCGCGCGAACGCATTTCGGCGCGCTGCTGGTGGGATTCTTTGACAGAAAAAAATTGCAGTACTGCGGCAAAGTCGGGACGGGCTTTAACTCGAAACTGCTAAGCTCCCTGCATGAACGGCTGAAGTCGGTTGAGCGAGCCGGCTGCCCGTTTGCAAATCTTCCCGAACTTCGCGGCAGCCGCTATAGCCCGCGGATTACCGCCAGTGAAATGAAAAAGTGTCATTGGGTTGAGCCGGAACTGGTCTGCCAAATTGCGTTTTCCGAATGGACGCGCGACGATAAACTGCGGCAACCGGCTTTCCTTGGGCTTCGCGAAGATAAAGAAGCCGGCGATGTGGTCCGGGAGCGTCCGAAATCAGCATGAGCGCGAAATCTCAACTTGAAATTGGAAACAAAACGATTGAGGTCTCCAACCTCGATAAAGTGTTCTACCCGAAAACCGGATTCACAAAGGGCCAAACGATTGATTATTACATTCGGGTTTCGCCGGTGCTCTTGCCGCATTTGAAAGACCGGCCGATTACGCTCAAGCGATATCCAAATGGAGTCGACGGCATGTTTTTCTACGAAAAACAATGCCCGCCGCACCGCCCGGACTGGGTCAAGACGCATGCGGTCCCCCGCTCGGCAGGCGGCAATATTGATTACTGCGTCATGAACAATCTTTCCGCACTCGTTTGGGCGGTAAATCTCGCCGACCTCGAGCTCCACGTCTTTTTGCACCGCGCGCCAAAAATCGACCAGCCGACGTCCGTTGTCTTCGACCTGGACCCGGGCGCGCCGGCGGACATCGTGGACTGTTGCCGCACCGCGCTTCAGTTGAAAGCGCTGTTGGATAAGGTTAAGCTGAAGAGCTTTCCAAAAACTTCCGGCTCAAAAGGACTTCAGGTGTATGTGCCACTAAACCGAACGGCGAACTATGAGCAGACCAAGACCTTCGCCCGCAATATCGCCGCCGAATTGGAAAAAGCATTGCCCGGATCGGTCGTCTCCAACATGCAAAAATCGCTGCGGAAAGGCAAAGTTTTTGTCGATTGGAGCCAAAACGACGACCATAAAACGACCGTTTGCGTCTATTCGATGCGCGCGAAGGATCGCCCCACAGTTTCCACGCCGGTGCAATGGGTGGAAGTGGAAGCCGCGGCGAAGGCGAAAAATGCCGGCGCGCTGGCGTTCGAACCAGAGGACGTACTCAAACGTATTGAAAAACACGGCGACCTCTTCGCGCCAGTTTTGAAGTTAAAGCAAAGCCTGCCGTGAGATAATTTTTTGCACGATTTTTTTGCATTTTGCACTCGGCGGTGAGGCGGAATCGCGCCTTTCCCATTGGCATGATTTGGGCTAAAAGTTTTTCATGCCTGAAGAAGCGACCATTCAGAAAGCGCGCGAGGATGAGCGTGAGGGTAAGTCGGCGTCAACCCAGGCCGGCGAATTTGTGCGCGAAGAATTTCATCACATCCGCGAAGGTAAACATGGCGCGCGATCACCCCGGCAGGCTATTGCCATTGGCCTGTCCAAGGCGCGCCGCGCCGGTGTGAAGTTACCGCCGCCTGTGCGCGGCAAAGCGTCCGGAAAAGTACGGCGCCAGGCCGGACGCGATTACGAAACAGGGCAGGACCAGCCTGGAAAACGTCCGTCGCCGCGCCGATCGCGCGCCGTACTGGGAGCCTTGAAACGCGAGGGACGTCAATCTGCAACAACCAGCGCCATTTCGAGCCAGACCCGCGCGGCTGCAAGGCGCCGGACTCCTTCCCAGCGCTCAGCGGCCGCGCGCAAAGCAGTTCGCACCAAAGGCACTGCGCGTTTGTCTGCCGCCGGCAAAAAAGCCGCCCGCACACGGTGGGGCTAAGCGCCCCGCTCTGGGATCCGACAACGTTCCAAGTCTCATTGGAGCAGGCCAAAGCGCAATTTGCTTCTTCCCAGGGAAAACTTTTCCAGGCCCGCGCCCGGATCGGCACGGCCAAAGCATCCGTCCTCACGGCCCAGGCTCAACTGGATGCCGCCCAGGTCCAATTTGACAATGCGGACCGCGATTATAAGCGTTACCAGGAAGTCGATGAACGCGCCCGCTCGCGCCAGCAATTGGACAACGCTTTCACCGCGCGAAAAAGCGCCTGGGCCCGGCTCGAACAGGCCAAGGCGCAAAAAACCTCCGCCGAAGCCAATGTTGCCAGCGCCGAGGCCTCGGTAAAGGCCGCGCAAGGCGAATTGGAAACGTCCGCGGCCAGCGAAAAAAGTGCCGAAGTCAATTTGGACTATTGCAAAATCTACGCGCCGACGGAAGGGCGGGTCACCGAGCGCACGGTCGAAGTGGGAAATTACGTTTCGCCGGGCCA
>DASYZW010000024.1:0-1632 GCA_035945915.1 Verrucomicrobiia bacterium
AATTCGCGTCAATTGTATCAGCGCCGGGCCGGTGAATACGCTTGCCGCGCGCGGCATTGCGGGGTTCATGGAAATGCTCAAACACTACGAGACTCGCTCGCCGCTCAAGCGCAATATTTTGCCGGACGAACTGGGAGCAACCGGCGTGTTCCTCGCCAGCGATGGAGCGGCGGCCATTACCGGGCAGACTCTCTACGTGGACTGCGGTTACCAGATCATGGGAATGTAGAGCGGGCCGTCCTAGGCGGGCCGGATCATTTCAAACCGCTCGCGTGTCCGGCAGTACCAATGCGGCGAGGCCATGCGACCGATGACGCGCAACTTGTCGCTATGGACGCGCTTTTTCTCCGCATCGAATAACTCTTCGCGCAAATGGAGCCGCTTGATCACGCCGATCACCAGCCGGTTCTCTCCGATATTGAGCGTGCCCCATTCCACGCATTCCATGCTTACAGGAGATTCGGCGATGCGCGGCGGCTTCACCAATGAGGATGGCAGGGCGGTCAGGCCGGCGTGAATTAATTCGTTTTCGCCGTACGGCAGCGAGGCCGCGCATTTGTTCATGGCTTCTGCGATGCTTTCGTCGACGAGATTCACAACAAACTCGTGCGTTGCGCGGATATTGAGGGCGGTATCCTTGGGCGTGCCATTTTCGCGGTTCGCCGGAGCGAATGCGAGAATCGGCGGATTTGCCCCGAACAAGTTGAAAAAACTGAACGGCGCGGCGTTTATCCGGCCCTCCGGGCTGAGGGTTGTGACAAAGGCGATCGGTCGGGGCGTAACAACGCTTGCCAGTAATTGATAGGCGCGGTCGGCATACTCGTGTTCCAGGTCAAGTTCCATGGAAGAAAATTAAAGCCCCTCTTTCAACGGCGCAACCTTCTTAAACTTCCACTTTATTCACAGGCTTTTTGGGTTATTCTGGTTCCGTGACATTGACGGAGCATATGACGCTGCTGGCGAAACAGGCCAAAGCCGCGTCGCGCGACCTGGCTACGCTTTCGACCGAAGCAAAGAACCGGTGCCTTTCCGCCATGGCTGACGCGCTGGAAAGCTCCGCGGACGCCATCAAAGAGGCGAACGCGTTGGACATGGAAGGCGCCGCCAAAAACGGTTTGCCCGCCGCCATGCTCGATCGCCTTAAACTGGACGATAAGCGGATTTCTGCCATGGCCAAAGGTCTTCGTGAAGTGGCCGCCCTGCCTGACCCGGTCGGCAAAATCCTGGATGAACGGGTCCGGCCGAACGGGCTGAAATTGCAAAAGATTTCCACGCCCATCGGTGTCGTCGTCATTATCTATGAATCACGCCCCAACGTGACGGCCGACGCCGCCAGCCTGTGCTTCAAGTCCGGAAACGCAACCATTCTGCGAGGGGGCAAGGAAGCGATGAATTCCAATCGATTTATCGCGCAGACAATGATCGAGGCCGGGAAAAAGGCGTTCGCTCAATTTCCCGAACATGCGATCCAGGTGGTGCCGGTCCCAGACCGCGAAGCCATTCCACTGCTGCTCGGGCTGACCCAGTATATCGATCTGTGCATGCCGCGCGGCGGGGAAGGCCTTATTCGCGCCGTTGCCGAATGTTCCAAAGTCCCGGTCATCAAACATTACAAGGGTGTTTGCCATGTTT
>DASYZW010000025.1:0-2998 GCA_035945915.1 Verrucomicrobiia bacterium
AGGCGCGGAGCGCCGCCGCCCCCGCCGTGGGGTACCTTGTAGAACTCTGTTGCCCAAATCCCTTCATCGTAACGCATTTTGCCCGAATATTCAGCACTAGAGGCGCATTCTGCTCCCTTGGGCTGCTATCTCAGACATCAAACCGCGCGGCAGAGCAAGCGGCCTGCGATCTTGTCGTAGTGTGACCGGGTGTTTTGGCGCGGTATTCGTCCACACCATGGCGCATCGAGAGCATGCCGCGCCAAAACAGCCCGGCTCGTCATCGGAATTGGCGGTGATGCTTCGCTCGCCAATTGTCGCGGTAAGTGCGAAGCCCTCCGTGACGAGAGCGGTTTTGGGTTCGGAGCTTGCGGAGAATCCAAAGGCGTTTTGGTCGCGCTGATCATTTCTGGGGAGTGACGAAACCTGGCTGGCGGAATGGAGTGATGGCATGGGCGGAGCATAGCGGTCGCGCAGTCCGGTCGCGCGGGGCATTCGGGGCAAACCAGTCTTCCGGACCTCCGTATAATAAAATTTACCTGGCCGGAAGTCTGGTTTGGGGGTGGGGGGTTTCGGCGCGACGGGACGAGCACACACGCGGAGCGGAGCCCAGGCCGCCGCGGAATGGAGGCAGACAGGTTTGGTCACGACGATTCGGCGGGTGATTAGAAACGCACCGGGCCGGTCAAGTTTTTCTGAAAAAGTCTTGCATGCCCAAGGCAATGGCGTAAAGCTGGACTGTCAGTCAGGAACACATGTAACAATCTACTGTAGATCAACATACGCCAAAGCCGCAATAACTTCTCGTCTGTCCAAACCTAATCCAACGTCGGCATCGCCCGGAGCATGAACTCGTTGAACATCGGAACGGTGAATGCCATGTCCCCGTGAGCCGGGCTATAAATCATTCCCTTTTGAATAAGCCTTGCTCGCACTGGCCCGAGGCCATTGACAATGACGCCCAGCGCGTCAGCAATGTCACCACTGCGGTGCGCGCCCGGCCCCAGGCTAGCCATCGCGCGCAGAAAACGCCTTTCACCCGGCGTAAGCCGGTCAAAACGGACGCGGAAGAAATTTTCGTCAAGGCGTTGTATCACTGTCGTTGTAGCCTGATTTACAACGCGCAAGGTGATAGGCGACGACGGGGCACGATTCCATGTCTGATAGCCCCATTCCTGAATAAAATAGGGATACCCTTTAGTCAGCCGAAAGATTTTCTTCAGTGCCCGCTCCTCAAATTCCACACCCGCAGCCTTCGTCGGGTCGCGGAGTGCCTTCATCGCGTCAATTTCGGAAAGCGCGCCAATAGCCGGGAAATTGAACAACCGTTCTGCGTAGGCGATAACCGGTCTTGACAGCCAATCGCTCAATTTCATTGAGCAACACCGTCTTGCCAACGCCACGCAGGCCCGTGAGCAGAATGCTTTTTTCAGGGCGCTTCGCTTTTACGCGACCAAGAAGAACGCGAGCTTGTTCAAGGATTCCTTCACGACCAACCAATTCCGGCGGTGGTGAACCTGCGCCGGGAGAAAAGGGATTTTTGATGGCGTCCATACAGGGGTGAAGCTCTATTTAATTATATCCATTTCTATTCAGTTTTTATTAGAAATCAGTATAAATGCCTAGAAACAACCTGGCAAGAAGCAGCCTACGCGGCTAAATACTCCGTCTACTCTGTTTTCATGTTCAAATTCCGTTTGATTCTGACAATTCTTCCCAACCCCTCGTTTCCACCAAATTCGCCGATTTCCCAACAAAAGTGCCATTTTCGGCCTTCGTTTCCTGTTGCATTCCCTATAGCCAAAAAATGTGTCGTTATACCAGGCCGGTCAGTTTCGAGTCCGCAGTCCACAGTCCGCAGTCCGCGGTCAATGGGTCGGGAGCGACGAAAGCTTTCGGGGTTCGTGCCGAGGGCCAGGGGAACAATTTACGATTCACGATTTACGATTTACGAGTGGCAGCGCCATCTGCCGTTGCGAAAATTCTTTGCGTTCGTGGCGACCGTTGCGTGAGATTGTTTTCGGTGATCTGTGCCCATCTGTGTTCATCTGTGGCCTCAAACTGCAATTCTCTGCCCATCTGTGGTTACGACTTCGGGCCCGATAAAGGCTTAGGCTCGAACCGCCCTCAATTCTTGCGCGCCGCGTGGCTTTCCGTGCCGCGCTCCGTTTCAACCGCAATCACCTGTAGCATGGATGGCTTCGGCAGGGCGCCGTGGCGCGGATGATCGCGGTTAGGCTCGAGAGTTTCCCACCGCAATTTATACTGCAATCCTTCAATGCCGCTGGATCCCGCATCGCCTACCCAGTGGACTTCCAGTCCCGGAAAAGTGCCCGTGACCTGATCCAAATCCGGCGGATTGGCTTCAACCGTAACCTGGCCGATGGCGTGAAGTGTTTGAGGGTCAAGCACCCACGTGCCCCGGCCATATTTAAAATGCGCGAACGCCATCAGAAGCCTGCCGTCGGGCCCGACATGAACCGGGCCGAGGCCGATTTCGCGGGGCAACGTTCCCTCCCCGCTGAAACGGGCGGGAACCGGCCAGTCCGCAACCTGGTGCGTGACCCAGTGCCCGTTCTCCAGGCGAATCACAAATGGCTGCGTGTTGCCGTGGACATCATTCTTGTGATAGCTGATGGTTACGCGGCCCTCGTTGTCGAAGCCGATTTTCGTGTTGCCGTTGATCATCCCGCCGTGAATCGGCACCGGATCAATGATTTCACAATTGTCCAGTCGGATGGGCAGCGACAATGGCTTGCCCGTGCTGGTCTCCCAGTGTTTCAGGTCGCGGCTGCGCGCGTAGGATAAATCGTGACAGGACGAGGCATTGGGCGTGGCGCGCCAAACCCAGTCGAGATGAAACCAACCGTCCGGGCCGCGCACCGGCCCGTTGAAATACGCGTTGTTTGTCCCCTGCCCGTCCGTCAACGGCGTATCGAGAAAGGGACGCCACGTTTGGGTTTTTACATCGTAGCAGTCGTAAATTTGGTTTCCGTTGCCGCTGCCGCCGTCCCGGTAA
>DASYZW010000026.1:0-5160 GCA_035945915.1 Verrucomicrobiia bacterium
CTCTTTCTGCATGCGTCGGACGGGCGGACATCATGGACGCCGCGTGGCCGGCGTCGCGCGGTGAAGCGATCCATACGAGCACCTTTCTGGGCCATCCCGTGGGCTGCGCCATGGCGCTGGCGCAAATCGCGGAAATTCGGCGGCTCGACCTTTGCGCGCGGAGCGCCAACCTTGGAGAATCCCTCCTGGCGGCCCTCGAGGAAATCAGGAATGAAAAATTTAGATTCAAGACATCGGCCCGAGGCCTTGGATTGATGGCGGGACTGGAACTTCAATTATCGAATGGCTCACCTGCAACCGCCGAAACGTTCGCCGTTATCAAATTGATGCTTAAGCGCGGCTACATTCTCCTGCCTGAAGGCGAACACGGCAATGTCATCAGTTTCACGCCGCCGCTGACCATCCGCGAAAACGAACTTGCCCGAACCGCGCGGACTTTGCGCGAGGTTTTGCAGATGTTCCACGGCTGACCTGCCGTTCGGATTCGGGCCGAATACCCGGCCATTATGGATAGATCAGCCGATAGAATATGCCGCCGTTGTTGAGGTCGATTGGAATTGTCGCCTGGTTGGTCAAGGTGCCGGCGACATTTACCCGCGGCAAACATATATACATATATGCAACACCTATACACACATTATGCGAGGGCGCTGTATGGTGAGTAGTGCCGATTTTGAAATGCTTGGAATGTACTGTATTTACCGGCGATTATCGAAGTGGTGCCGGTGGCGGGACTCGAACCCGCACGACTTTTTAAGGTCCCAGGATTTTAAGTCCTGTGCGTCTGCCATTTCGCCACACCGGCAAGGATATCTCCCGCTTAGGCCGTATGAATATGTGACTCAGGTGTAATTCGCACAATGTTAAAATCTTTTTTCAGATGATTAAAATTTGCCCTGGGCAATTGTTGTCTGCCGACGAGGCGTACAAGCTCGATAAACCGGAAAAGACCTGTTTGAAAAAATGTTTCGCATGGTGGATCGGATCGCCTTGCGCGCCGGAGGGATGCTCCTCTTGAGCGCGGCAGTTTTCTGCCAGCCGTTCAATTCCTTCGCCCTGGGCCCTTCAGAATATCTCGCCTGTATCAGGCGGATTACCACTTGCGATTGCAGCGTTCATTTGCTGCCACTTCACTTTACCGGGGCCGTCGCCAGGCCAATATACCGGTCACCGGCCCCGTAGTGCATCCACCATTGCCCATCGTGAAGAATGATGCTGTTCATCCAGATACAATTTTGAAACGTTCCACTTTCATAACTTTCCCGGGGCTTCATAATGCAGTCATCAAGTTGGGCCACCTTGCTTGCCGTATTTGACTTTGAAAACAACATTTCGGATATGGCGTAATACCACCTGCCTTCTCCATTGAGCCGGCCGGCGATAAACAGCACGATGTTCTCAGGATTATCCGAATAATTTGCCACGGCTACGCAAGGCTCGTACGGTGTGGTCCATCCTGCCGGGAATTTTGGATCGATCCAGGTAATTGGCCCCCATTTCTTCAAATCTTGCGAATAACATACCCCGAATTTGCTGTCACCGGTATACATGACGAATTTTCCGTGCACCTTAACCGGTGTGCCGAAAGGATCTCTCAGGATCGCCCCGTTTTTTGTGCCGGTTTCAATGATTCCGAGTTTTTTCCAATTGATGCAATTCGTGGAAATTGCTTCGCATAAACAAATCTGCCCTGCTTTTTCATTCGGATTCCCGGTATAAAATGCGTAATACTTGCCCTCATACCTAACCAGGCGCGCGTCTTCGGCTCCCCATTTGGTTTCATACGGTTTTGTCGCGTCAATGACCGGAATTGAATTCTGCAGGAAAGTGACGCCATCCAAACTTTCGGCATAGCCGATTCGGGAAAGTGTCTCTTGATGAGTTCCATTTATTTGCTTTTCCTGTCCACGATAAAGCATCAGAAATTTCCCATGGTCAAAGATTACGCCGGGATTGTAAATATTCCAGTTTTCCCATCCCTGTCCACACGGTCGGAGGATTGGATTTTCCCCATACCGAACAAAAGGACCGATGGCCCAGGCTGGCCAATGGGACGATGAATCCACCGTGAACGAAAAAGCAGTGGACGTTAATTTGCCGCCGAGGTCCGATTCGGCCCGAATATACCAATGGTGGCTGCCCGGCGACAACGCAGTTGCCACCGCATAGCTCAGGATGGGGACAGGCGTCGCGGGAACTTCCGCAACCTGGCTGCCATCAATGAATATCGCGTAATGATCAGCTCCAACACTGGATTGCCAGAATAGCAATGGCTTAGTCACCTCAAAATGGTCTCCGTCTTTTGGAGAACAGAGATCAAAAGCGTCCAGACTTGCCCGACAGGGCGCGACCGTCAGGCACGCGCAGACGGCGGCGGCTGCGAACCGTCCCTGAATCATTGTTTCCATCGAAATGTGTTGAAATTATTGTTGCTCTTAAATTGGTCCATTTTAAATCGTCCTCAGTTAGCTTCAATTCCGAATATGATTCGCGCGAATCGGAATATTTACCAGTACGAAAGGAAAACCCACTCGGCTGACAATGCGGCTTTGGGAACCACCTGAAAAATTCCCGAAGTGAGATCAATCAGTGATTCCTCTTTTGACCATAAGTATATGAATACCGAATTGAAAATCCATGAAATCGCCCTGGCGCGAACCAGCAGTTTGGCTCCCACCCTCAAGGGGCAGATCTACGTCGTAAACACAACCGGCAACTCAATTGGCGAATACGGCCTGAATGGGGCGGCGATCAATCCGTCGTTGGTTACCGGGTTGAATCATCCTGAGGGCGTCACAGTGATTGGAAACGACATGTTTGTCGTAAACCAGTACAGTGGCAGCGTCGCCGAATACACGACTTCCGCCTGCTTCTTGAGAATGAGCGAGGTGACCAGGTAACCCGAGATGACAAAGAAAATGTCCACCCCCACGTAGCCGCCTGAACAGCCGAGCCCCCGCGAGTTTGCGGAACATTCCCGGGTTGATCACGTTCCCCGTCTTTTGGTCGGTAAGGATACTGATACCGGGCGCGATGCCGGGTTCAGAGACGGGGTGGTTAGATGCTTGATGGAAACGAAGTTTTTTCGCAGGCATCTGCGGCATTGGAAGTGTGTTCCCGAATAAAAATTTCTTTGTCCGTGCAGAGCATAGGAATGACGTTGTCCAGCAGTCGCGGGATTTCTCTTGAAAAATATTGCGATTCCTTTTGGATACGGTCATGAAAGGTTTTGCTCAACAATTTTAAGCCATTCGCTAAAACCAGCATCTTTCGTCACGCTTAAATTGTATTCGTGCCCGAGGCGAAACCAGGCGATGGATTCCTTTACGCTAATAAGCTGCCGCGAGCTTTTAGCATCATTCTCGCCGATTTGCGTCAAATAGAGTTTGCCGTCATTTCCAATGTTCAAATGATTTGGCACGGTCAATTGTCCGGCATTTTCGTAACGCATCACCGGCGACAAAACGACTGGACTGGCCGGTTTTGCCCTTTTGAATTCATTTTTTATCTTTCTCATTGTGGCAAAGATAAAGACGCGACCTTCCATAGGCGTCTCGTTTGGTTCGATCTTTTCTTTTTCGTTGCAATAAAGATTGGTTCATTCGTGGTGTTTATGTACATCTCTTCGTTTTGGGGACAAGCAGCTTCATCCCGCCATGGGAGAATCCAGTTCGGGAATGCCTTGCAATATCCATGTATCGTTCCAGCCGAAATTGGCGCCCCTGGACGACCATTTTCCGGCGAGTTGCCGTCTGGGAGAAATGCTGTTGTCCTCCACGGCATGATTTTCGTCCTGATCCCATGTCGAAACCAAAGCCTCTGAAATCTTCAAAGGCACGTCATTTGTTATTGTGTTCATAACCCATAACTTTGTTAATTTTTAACCGGCAAATTCTTTATCCGTTTTTCACTGCCCGGCCCCCGGGGACAGGCCGTCGACCCCATCCGGCCTGTCCCCCCGCTCATGGAGCACATTTGCCCCTGTTATTCAAGGTCTTTGGCGGTTCCAGAGCACCTTGTTTTTTCTTTTCTTAGACCGGGTCCGCCAAAATGTTGCCGTCCAAGGGTTTTATCTTGTGTGCCATAAGGTAGTTCCGATTTGTTTTTTTAGAGCGAAAGACGGGGATTGACCCTCCGGTGCCGCGCGGGAACATTGAAGTTTTTAAAGACAGCTACACTACGACGCTGTCACGCTTTTCCCGTTTCACAGCCCGGAGGGTTGCATCCCTGATGCGTTAGGTCGCCGCTCGTCCAGGTTCCTCCACTTGGAGAGCAGGTGGTTGATGTTCAGCGGAACAAACGCGAGTTTTGTTTCGTCTGAAAACGTTTAGCATGGCATTCCACAATTCTTTCCAGCAGCCTGGAACGCCTTTAATATCTGTCGTCGTCATAACTTTCTTTCCGAGTGCATTGGTTTTTATTTGTGGCAACGAGCGGAAATTTTTGAATGCCGCACCGATTGTATCGAGCTCAGTAAACAGATAAAAAGCCTTTTTCTCGATTGACAGCACAGCCGCCGATGCGTTCAGCGGTTCCCGCGGGAGGACTTAATCCTCCCGCAGGACCAGCTTTGTGCTCAATTGACCAGGGATCAACTCACCTTCACTTCGATTTGTTTCGGCCGGGCCTTTTCACTCTTGGCCAGGCGTACCCGCAACACTCCGTCTTTGAACTCGGCGTTTACGGCATCGGATTCGGCGTCGTCAGGAATGCCGAATGTTCGCTCGAAACGGCCGTAATAACGTTCCACCCGATGGAACCGGCGGCCCTTTTGCTCCTTCTCGGCTTTCCGCTCGCCGGAGATGGTCAATGTGCCGTTTTCCACTGTTACCTTGACGTCGTCCTTGTGGACTTCCGGCAACTCGACTTTAATCAGATACTCCTTATCATCCTCAATGACGTCCACCAGCGGCGCCCATTCAGGGACCGTGATATTTTCTTCGCCATTGGTCAGGTTGCCGCGACGGAGAAGATTGCCCTCCAAAAGAGAGGACATCCGCCGTTGTATTTCATCCATTTCCCGGAAGGGATTCCAACGAATCAATGTATTCATACTTAATCCTTTCTTTCAGCAGAGTTGTTAAATTATGACTCACTGCCACCGGCTCTGCCGTTCCGGTTGTGCCTCTAAAATTCGCCCATGCAACCGTCGTGCCAAAG
>DASYZW010000027.1:0-4728 GCA_035945915.1 Verrucomicrobiia bacterium
GGGCTGACGTTCAGCGATGCGATGCTTCAGGTGCAGGGATGGTTGCCGGAGTTTGATACGGCCATGCTATCGGCCGGCGAACAGGCGGGCCGGCTTGATTTCAGCTTCAAATCACTTGGCGAATATTACGCCACGCGGGCGCTGATCATTCGCGACACCATTTCCAGCCTCCTTTTGCCCGCGGTAAATCTCCATGTTTTTCTTCTAGTCTTTCCCCTGGGCTTTCTGATCGGCATGGCAATGGGGATCATTAACAATGACTATCGCCTGTGCGTCCGGTTTATTGTTGAAAAAGTCCTGGTGTACGGCGGGTTGTGGGGGCTGATTGTTTTTTTTATTTTTGCCTGCCAGGGAAAACGCGGCGAGCGCTGGCGTTCTCTCCTGGAGCATTTGAACCAGGCGATTCCGATGTTGCGAAGGGCGTCGAAATATCTCGTATTGTTCAGGTTCAGCGTCGCCCTGGACGCCCTTGTCAATTCCGGTATTTCGATCGTCAAGAGTCTGCCGATGGCCGCCTCGGCCAGCGGTTCGCCCCATTTAAAACGAAGGCTGTCCGAGTGGCCTGCCCAGCTGACTTCCGGCATCACCCCGGCGGAACTCGTTCGGGAAGAGCCGTATTTTCCGGAAATGTTCTCCAACCTTTATCATACCGGCGAAATCAGCGGCCAAATCGATGACACATTGAAGCGCCTGCAGATTTATTATCGTGAGGAAGGCTTTCGCGTATTGCGGATGTTCATGCGGATTTTGAGCGCAACGATTTACGGGCTGATCGCCATCATGATTGCCTATAACGTCATCTCGTTCTGGACGCATTACTATGGAGGATTGTCGGGCGGCCAGTTTTAATCGCGTGAAGATCCAGGAAATCCAGTCGAATGAAGAGTTGCGCTGCTGTGAGTTTCCGGTGGCGCGGGACAAAATGTTCCTGGCCCACGCCGGGGTTTGTCCTCTGCCGAAGCGCGTGGCGGACGCCATTACCGATTGCGCGGCGCAAGGCACGCTGGGCGACCAGGAGGAATTCATGCTGTCGCGCCTGGACCATGCGCGCAAATTGGCCGCCACCCTGATCCATTGCCAGCCCGAGGAAGTCGCCCTGGTCGGCCCGACGTCGCTCGGCCTCAGCTTCGTCGCGTCCGGTTTAAAGTTCCGGCGCGGCGACAATGTCCTGGTTTACCATGATGATTATCCGTCGAACGTTTACCCGTGGATGGCGCTTGCGGACCGGAACGTCGAAGTGCGGCTCTTGAACACCCGCGGTTTGGGAATGATTCGTCCGCGCGATGTCCTTGGACAAATCGATGAAAATACCCGGCTGCTGGCTTTGGCTTCGTGCCATTTTATTAGCGGCTTTCGGCTGGAAATCGATGAAATCGGGAAGACATTACGCGAGCGCGGCATTCTGTTTTGCCTGGATGCAATTCAAACTTTGGGAGCGTTCCCCACGACCGTTGAGAACGTGGATTTTTTGGCCGCGGATGCCCACAAATGGCTGTTGGGCCCGTGCGGAGCAGGCATCTTTTATGTGCGGCGCGCGCTTCAGGAAAGTCTGAATCCGCCGGTTTGGGGCTGGCACAATGTTCGCAATCCCAATTTCGTCGCGCAGGAAAAAATCGAATTTCGATCCGATGCGCGAAAATACGAAGCCGGAACGCAGAATTTGCTCGGCGTCACCGGGTTAATCGCCGCAATGGAATTGGCCCTGGAAGTGGGTGTGGAAAACATCGCCGCCGAGCTGATTCGCAAGCGTTCGTGGTTCGTGCCCGCACTGCAGGAACGGGGATTTACCGTCTTGAACTCGGTTCCCGCGCCGGCAAATACCGGCAGCATGATCTCGTTCTACGCAAAAGACCGCAACATGCCGGCCATCCATAAACGCCTGGCCGAGGCGGGCGCGATCACGTCGCTCCGGGTCGACCGTTCCGGGCAGAATTACATTCGCGTCTCTCCGCATTTTTATAATACGGACAAAGAGCTGACGAAAGTTCTGGAGCTTTTGCAAGGCGCCGCGCCGGTCAGCTTCGCGACGGCATGAACGCCAAGAATCCCCCGAGGACCGCCGATGCGATGCCCCCGATCAACAGCCACATCGTTTTGTCCGTGGGCGATCCGGTGAAAGTTTTTGACAGGTGCGAAGCGGCCGAGTGGGACGCATCGACTCCGTAAATGATGAGGGCGATGCCCACTGCCAATAATGCCACTCCAATTGCTTTATTCATAACATGTTTTTGTATTCTTTTATGGGGTCAGCTATGGACAAGGCGAAGCACAAGGCTGACGACAAAAAGGATGAGAAAAATTGTAAATATAATTCGCGCGATACCCACTGCCGCGCCGGCGACTCCGGTAAAGCCCAACAACCCCGCGATCAGCGCAACCACTAAAAAAACCAGTGTCCAACCCAACATATGGCCTCCTCGGTTATTATTCTTATTTCTACTGATTCAGATAGCCCGAAGCGTGCCAATGGGCTTTTACAGGAGAATCGCCCGAAAGCACGTGCAGAATGCACGTTTACCGTTACTGTATCGTGCAAAATGGGAAATGCCAGGAAGCGGGTCGGATGCTGCCGGGCGCGTTCGGCTCAGCCATCTTCGCTTATGGCACTAATCCGTTGTTGTTTCGGGGCCAAAGGGCAGCGCCATCCGTCCGCAAATCCTGGTAGCCAATCGCGCTGTTTTTGATCGCGGCTGCATGGCCGTCAAAAAACGTCGTATTCACACGTTTCAAATGCCGCGGAACAGACCGCGCGTCACCGGTTGAATATTGCGTGTCGGACGGCACGCGAAAGTAAGCCGAGCCGCTTCCGGGCACCTCATTCCAATTATTGGCATTGGGCTCGTTCGGGTTGGAAATTTCCGCGGCATCCGCGAAGACAATGGATTGGCCGGGCTGGCTTACGCTGGATTGTCCGGGATAGGGGTAGGTTGGATAATATGGCGGACTTGCGGCAGGTTCCGTCCAACCGTATTCGGGAAAATTCATCCCGATGCCGAGGGGCAGGCTGGCGTTCACCGAGCCGCCGTCGTTGAGGATCGCCGGCTGGGTCAAGGCGGGACAGTCCACCATTTCCCTTTTTACGGACTGTTG
The DNA here is from genome assembly GCA_035945915.1 of Verrucomicrobiia bacterium. Lineage (GTDB taxonomy): Bacteria > Verrucomicrobiota > Verrucomicrobiia > Limisphaerales > UBA11358 > UBA11358. The sequence continues at coordinate 3,091 of DASYZW010000027.1, forward strand.
ACTGATGCGCAAGTTATCGGGCCACCACAGGGCAGCGGGGGACTGGATCGAAAACATCGCGGGGTCATAGGAGGCATTTTGCCAATCGGGCGCGCCTTGCGCGATCCATAGCGGAAGGACCAGGCCTTTGTTGTCGTTCATGTACATCGTGGTGGCAAGCATGAGCTGTTTCTGGTTGTTCATGCAAAACGTTTCCTGCGCCTTTGCTTTGGCGTTGGAGAGCACGGGAAAAAGTATCGCCGCCAGGATGGCAATAATGGCGATGACCACGAGCAATTCGATCAATGTGAATGCGTTCTTCATTTTCGAATCTAACCCGAATATAAATGACCAGCGGCGGGTGACAAGTGACGATTTTGCTTCCGATCAACCTCGGGCGCATCCGGGTCGCCACCGGCTAAACCCGGGCCTTCATTCATCCGGTCTGCTCCCTATGGACCGAAGGGTTAGCCATGTCTTGATAATACTGTTACCTGGGTTTGACAATTCCACAGCACCGTATTTCGACCACTATCCGCGCCAGGATTCGCCCATCACATTTATTGATCACCCCAGAGCTTTTCGAATCAAGTGGAAGAACGTATACGGGTCAACAATTTCAACAGGCAGGCCGGGAAACTGTTTGCGCAAGGTTTTTGAGATGTCCGCGTACCATTGCGGCGATTGAAGCGTGGCGCGCGCCCAAAGAAATTGAGTTTGGTCTCGATGAGACATGGCCCGATGCGCAATCTCCCGAGCCGCATCCTCCACTGTTTGGGGCAAGTCGTGCTCAGGGCAGATGGGCGAGCCGGCGACGATTGCCGCAGCGGGGTCAAAGTGCGTCCCCAGCCCGTCGGGACTAAATTGGCGATAGGCTGCAAATTCCGGCTCGATTGTGGGGCCGCTGGCGCCTTCGAGAATAAATCCGGTAATGGTCATCCCCCATTTTTTAAAATAGCCGCGGCAATAATCCCGCCAGGTGTTCAAGCCATTGGGCAAACCGGAATCGGGTCGCTCGATTAATCCCCGGGGATTCAGATAGCCGGCGCCGGAATCGCCGGCGATAAAAAAGTCGTTTGCGGTTGCGTGGTGATACGCGTAGGCCAGCGCCTGCGGCGCGCGATCCGAAAGATTGGGATCAAATCCCCAGCCCAGCGGGACCTCGCCGCGCGCCGGATCATTGAAAAATTTCGGCACCGCTTTGTAGAGCCACGAGGGACCGTCATAATCACCAAGATAGTGGCCGACAAATAGTTTCTTTGCGACCCGGCCTTTGTCGTCCAGGTATCCGCGCGATTTCCATTCCGAAACAGCCGGTTTGGGATTGGGCTGCCGATAGTGCGACTGCAACGGATAATGTTGATAGAACGAGGCGTTGGCCATGGCGCCCAAGCCGGCGGCATCGGCTTCGGCATAAGCGTTGAATTGCGAAATTAATCGGATGAATTCCCATTCGGTCGGAACGCCGTCATGCTTGCCCGCGCCGCCAAACGTTGTGTATTTGAACGGCCAGGGAGGAAACCCGCCGATTTTGACGATACCGCCGCCCGCGCCGTCATACAAATGACGTAGAATTGAGAGCAAACAGGATTTATCCGTCCCGATCGGCTGATGCGGATCATCCACGGGCGGTTCGTCGCCCCAGGGCGAAAGGTCAAA
>DASYZW010000028.1:0-3000 GCA_035945915.1 Verrucomicrobiia bacterium
GGACCGCCTCATCGTAAGTGATTTTGCGCTCGCCCCGGCCCTGATATGGATGTGGAACCAGTTTTGTGGACTCGATTTGATGTTTTCATTCGTATGAACCTTTCATTTTGGGTCTGCGCTCTGGCCGTGTTTGCGCACAGCCAGGGCTTTTATTTTTGACGCTCTTGTTGCTCGACCCAGCGAAGCAACCGGAGCGTGTATTCGCCGCCTGGCTCCTTTTCGTCAGACAGCCATTCCGAAATGCGCGCAGGCGCAACGCCGAGCGTGCGGGCCAATTCAGCTTTTGCCCCAGGCCGTGAAGCATGGCGTTTGACGCGCGCAATCAATTCCTCAATTTCGGATTTCACGGTGTCACAGTTACTCTTTAGAGAACTACCTATCAAATCTTTTTTTGGGTCGTCACCCGCTTCGGTAGATCGGGGGAAGGCTTCACATATCACCGCGCGCACAAAATCGGACGACGCCAACACTTCCCCTGGAAATTCCGATATGGATATTCTGCGGCAGATGTGATAGGCGCAAAGGTAAGTCTGTCGCAGGTATGCGCGCCACAGGAGCGCCGATTTCACTCCACGGCGCTGCGCCTCATCGCAGAGAATGGCGCAATGCCGCTCGTGTATCACTCTTAGAAAGGTTACAGCCAATTCGTATTGGTCGGCGTCTGAAAAATTGATTCTCGGATTCCAAGGATTCTCTTGCGCCAGTTCCGCGTAGCGTGTTTTTAGGCCGCCGTCGAAAGCCACGCTGAACAAAGCACCAGGATTTATTTGCAGCGTTGCAGGCTCTGAAAGCAAGTCCATGCACTGCCGGATCAAAATGAAGTCCACCCGGTCATTGTCTGTCCCTTGGCCAGGCACGCCACGCGCGATTATTGCTGTACGGGCCGCATCATAGTACCCGGTAGCAAGCCACTCTTCCGAGATGATGAACTGCCTACAAAACCTGAGCGCGATTTCATGGCGCAATGGAGTCCTTGCGGTTTCATAATTGGAGAACGTGCTTCTGTCCAGGCCGATCTGTCTGGCACATTCAGCCTGCGTGATTTTCAGCACCTTTTCGCGCGCAAAGCGCAACCTCTTGCAGATTTCAATTTCAGCTTTCGGGACTTTGGATTTCCGCACAAAACCCAATAAACACGGGGAAAATTATTTTCAACATTTTTATTGCTGGATGCACATAATATGACTATCTTACCCCTAAATAGTGACGCTATCACTTAACACTAACGAAATTGATATGCTGAAAATTGGCATGATTCAGCGGGTGCTAAGCGTCGAATGCCTGGCGGAAAAATGCGGCATCGCAGTTGTTACTCTACGCAACCAAATGGCCCTAAATTTCCCCAGCCGGCGGTTGCGCATGGTAGTGGAAGATGTATTGGGGCTGCCGATATGGACCACGCTTGTAAAATTTGATTCGCGCCAGAAGCTATCGGCGCTTTGCGGTTTCGATCCATTGACAGCTTCCGTTCCAGAGCTGCGGAAAAAACTTTCTGCTCTAAAAATTCGCGGGCGATCCGGCTCACACAAGAAAGGCGTCCTGATTCAAATGCTGGAAGCTCACCTGACCAAACAAACCAACAACCAAAACAATAGACCATGAAGATTACCGCCGAAATGAATCAAACTGCCGCCGAACTTGCGGAGGCATCCTCACCGCCAAAACCCCGTGACGCCAATTTCAAAAACTTGGAGGCGTTGCTAAAAATATTGGGCAAACTCGAAAAGCTCCGCGCCGATACTGAAGATTTGAAAGTGAAGCTGGAAAACGAAATTGCCTCCGCACTCGACACGGGCGACGTTTTGGATGAAAAACTTGCTACCGGGCTTTCTGTAAAGCGCGGTCAGTTGGAACTTGTCCCCGCGAAGCTCGCCCAAATTCAGCGCCAAAGCGAAGCCTTGAACGCGGAAATCCAAACTGAGTTCACGGCCTGCTTTATCGCATTTGAGAAATATTTTATCGGCATGAGCGGGACCGTTCAGCAGACAATCATTTCTTTTCTCGCGCCGCTGATTGCCGAGGACATGCGCTTCGCGCTTGAGCCTATAGTTGCCACGCAAATTTGGCCTTCAACGCTGCTCGCCCGAAAGGCCAGCGGAATCGTTGGCCGCATCCGATTCCACATGAATCAGGGCGACTGGCCACAAGCCGCACGGGAATTATTAAATCAGGAACGGCAGGCGCAGGCCATTATTGCGGCAGCCAATGCGTTCGTTTCCACAGGGGCGAAGGCATCTGCGTTGCTCGAAGAATTATCAAAGTCGTTAGAGTCGCTTCTTAAGAAAACAGCATGAAGCAGGTGTTGAACTTGAAAAATCGTGAGGAATGGGATGAACTGGAATGGCAGCCTTTCGTCACCGTCCTGCGCGCTATCGCTGCCGACAACAGCGTGCCGGATTACTCTAATCCTAATTCCAAAACTGAGGCCGTCAAGCCATGAACGCATACATCCTCAACCGTGACTTTCAACATCCCGCCGATGGCTGGTATCAGATGGAGCCAATGGGTGAGCACCCCAATACGGCGTCCGGCGTCGTCCAGGTGATTGACCCGCCGGCCGCGCAGAGCATTGTCAACCGATTCAATGCCGATGCTGCCGCTGGTAAGTTGTCGCACGGTTCTGAAATGCTTATTGACCATGAACATTTCAAGCATGACCACGAAAAAGAAACGCGCGCGTATGGCTGGCTCTACCAACTCCAAAACCGAGCTGACGGCATCTATGGCCGGATTCGTTGGACCACGACAGGTGAGGAAGCTGTGAACGGCGGCGATTATCGTTTCTTTTCCACCGAGTACGATCCCGCCGACTTAAAAGTTCTCAATGATGGCAAGCCACGCCGGGTGCGTCCCTTGCGACTGGACGGACTCACGCTCACAAACCAGCCAAATAATCACGGCGGCAAGCCTATCACCAATCGCTCTTCGCTTGATGATGCCGGCGGCTTTCAAGATGCTGAATTTTCTCTGCCGGATTTAGAAAAGTGGTTTCGCGCAGTC
>DASYZW010000029.1:0-6738 GCA_035945915.1 Verrucomicrobiia bacterium
ATGCCCATTAACCTCACTGAAGAAGACGGCGGGAAGCTGCTCGTCGTCCACGTCACCGGAAAGTTGGTCGCGGCGGATTACGAACATTTCGCGCCCGAGTTCGATCGGCTCGTCGGGCTGCACGGAAAACTGCACGTGCTGTTCAACATGGCCGGTTTACACGGCTGGACGGCGGGCGCGTTCTGGGAGGACACGAAGTTTGCGCTGCATCACTTCAGCGACATTGACCGCCTCGCCGTGGTCGGCGAGAAAAAATGGCAGGAAGGCATGGCAACATTCTGCAAACCGTTCACGAAGGCGACGGTCAAATACTTCGATCACACCGACACTGCCGGGGCGCGGAAGTGGTTGGCAGAGGCATAGTATTTATGAATGGATTAAAGCACGATCACAAATCGCACGGCGATCCGAATGGCGGCCCGATCAATCATGGCCATCCGCCTTATTGGCGACGCGCGCATCGGGACTGGCGAATTTGGTTTTGCGTGATTGTGATGCTCGCGGCCATGGCGGTTTATTTGATGACCGGCGATTTGCGGTGGCGGATTCACGGCCAAACACAACAATCGCCACAACCTGTTTCCGCCCCGGCCGGCAACTAATGATTGCAACTGATTAACACGCAGAGAAATCATCACTATGAACACGCAAAGTTTAATTGAGATCGCAAGCAAGCTGGTCGCTGACGACAAAGGTTTGCTGGCGATGGATGAAAGTAATCCCACCTGCAACAAACGATTTGCAAAGCTCAATATTCCACAAACAGCCGACGCTCGGCGTGCGTATCGGGAATTGATTGTGACCGCGCCCGGTCTCGGCGAGAGCATCAGCGGCGCGATTCTCTTCGACGAAACAATCCGTCAGCAGAAACGCGACGGCACGCCCTTCGCCAAAGTCCTCGCCGATGCGGGCATCATTCCCGGCATCAAGGTTGACGCTGGTGCGAAGGACATGGCCGCTCATCCCGGCGAAAAAATCACTGAAGGTTTGGACGGATTGCGCGACCGTCTGGCGGAATATTTTCAAATGGGCGCGCGTTTTGCCAAGTGGCGCGCCGTGATTGCCATCGGCGAAAACATTCCCAGCCGCAGTTGCATCGAAGCCAACGCGCACACGCTCGCGCGCTATGCCGCGTTGTGTCAGGAGGCCGGGCTCGTTCCCATTGTCGAGCCGGAAGTGCTGATGGACGGCACGCGTGCTCTGGAACAATGCCGTAAAATCACGGAAGAAACTCTGCGAAATGTTTTCATCCAGCTTAATTGCCAGCGCGTGCTGCTCGAAGGCATGATTCTCAAACCCAACATGGTGCTGCCGGGATTGGATTGCCCCAAACAAGAATCCGTGGACGAAGTCGCCGACGCCACGGTGAATTGTCTCTTGCAAACTGTTCCCGCTGCTGTGCCGGGAATTGCATTTTTATCCGGCGGCCAGCCCAGCGAACTCGCTTCAGCTCGTCTGAACGCAATGAATGTCCGGTTCAAGTCGCGCATGCCGTGGGCGTTGACCTTCTCATTTTCCCGTGCCATCCAGCAACCGGCCTTGGAAATCTGGCAAGGCAAAGACGCTAACATCCTGTCCGCGCAGCAAGCCCTGCTTCACCGCGCCAAGTGCAATCGCGCCGCGCGCCGGGGCGAATATACAATTGCGATGGAAAGGACATCTGTGTGACAACGAAGAGACATGTCAGGGATCAAATCCCTCTCTACCCACTACGCTTCGAACCAATTTATCAGTATCGGCTCTGGGGCGGGCGGCGTTTGGCCGATCTGCTCTCCGCTCCACTGCCCCGCGATGGACCCATCGGCGAAACGTGGCTGTTGAGCGACCGCGAGGACCATTCGAGTCGTGTCGCCGATGGGCCGCTCAAAGGACGGAGCATCGGGCAATTGCTTCATCAGTGGCCGGAGCAATTGCTGGGAAAACTGGCGGGGCGTTTTCGCCGGTTTCCATTGCTGCTGAAATTTCTCGACGTGCGCGACACGCTCTCGGTTCAGGTGCATCCATCGGATAATCAAACCCAATATATTCCCGCAGGTGAGAACGGCAAAACCGAAGCCTGGGTGGTGCTGGAGGTGGGGACAAAAAGCCGCATCTACGCGGGACTCAAGCCGACTACCACGGCTGACACTTTGCGGCAGGCGCTCGCAAATGGAACTGCGGAAACGGTGGCGAAGCAGTTAGCATCTTTTACTCCGAAGCCCGGCGACGGAATTTTCATACCAGCCGGAACCGTTCATTCGTTGGGCGATGTGGTGGTTTTTGAAGTGCAGGAAAACAGCGATGTGACATTTCGCCTTTACGACTGGAACCACGTTGATGCCAAGACCGGCCATCCCCGACCTCTGCAAGTTGAGCAGGCGATGGCCTGCATTGATTTTGCACAAGGGGCCATTGGTCCGGTGTTGCCAATGGTGGATGAGGCAAAGCCGGTATTACTAGAGCAGCTCTTTGATTGTGAACATTTCGAGGTGTGGCGTCTCGGCGCAGAATCGCAATTTGGAGTCGGTGCCGAAAGAACTCCGCGGGTGCTGGTGTGCCTCGCAGGCGATGGTCAGGTGGAACACGATGGCGCCAATTACGTCATCGGTAAAGGGGATGTGATGCTTTTGCCCGCCGTGGTTGGAACGTGTTTGTGCCGACCACGTGGTGCCATCAGCTTGTTGGAAATTTCACTGCCGGAAGGCAACTGACCCATGAATTGTATCCGCTCATGAAGACGAAACCTATCATTCTTGCGAACCGAATGGAAATGCACCGGAGCGGGCGCGTTGGTTGGTTGCGCGCCGCCGTGCTTGGAGCGGACGATGCCATCGTCTCAACCGCGAGTCTCATGATTGGTGTCGCAGCGGCCTCTGCGTCGAAGGGTGCCATCTTGGTCGCTGGCGTGGCTGGCCTGGTTGCCGGTGCGATGTCTATGGCCGTGGGCGAATATGTGTCGGTCAGCTCCCAACGCGACGCGGAGCAGGCGGACATTGGGCTTGAAACACACGAACTGGCGTTAGAGCCGGAAGCCGAATTGAAGGAGTTGGCAATGATCTATGTGAATCGAGGTCTTGAGAACGATCTCGCGATGAAAGTTGCGGAGCAGCTCAGCGCGCATGACCGGCTCGGCGCACACATGCGCGATGAGCTTGGGATTGACCAGGAATCCCTTGCGCGTCCGCTGCAAGCTGCATGGATATCGGCCACGAGTTTTGCGTCCTTCGCGGTGGTCCCAATTTTGGCTCTGCTCATTGCGCCCGCAGCTTTGCGCATTCCGATGATCGCAATGCTCTCGCTGTTGAGTCTCGCGGTTCTCGGTGCGTTTGGTGGTCACCTCGGCGGTGCGCCACCGGGAAGGGCCGCGTTACGAGTGACCATTGGCGGTGCCCTCGCCATGGTCGTGACCGCTTTAATCGGTCGAGTCCTCGGAGTTTCTGTGGGCTGATATTGCCGCGAACATAATCCATGAAAAAACTCATTGTATTCGATCTGGATGGCACGCTGGCCGAAAGCAAGGCCTCTCTCGATGCCGAGATGGCCGAACTGCTCACCGCTCTGCTGGGAATTGTGAAAGTGGCGGTGATTTCCGGCGGTGACTGGCCGCAGTTTGAAAAACAAGTGCTCTCCAATCTGCCCCACGACGAACACCTGAAGAATCTGTCGCTGCTTCCCACCTGTGGAACAAAGTTTTACCGATACGCCGGGGATTGGAAAAAGATTTACTCGGAAGATTTCACCGCGGACGAAAAAAAGAAAATCATCAGTTCGCTAAAGCAGGCGCTCGAAACAGCGGGTTTCAAAGTCGAAAAGGTCTGGGGCGAAACCATTGAAGACCGGGGAAGCCAGATTACGTTTTCCGCCTTGGGACAGCAGGCACCCGTCGAAGAAAAGAAAAAATGGGACCCTGACTTCGCCAAACGGAAGAAGATCAACGCGCTCCTTGATAAACTGATCCCCGAGTTTTCCGTGCGCCTGGGCGGCACAACATCCGTTGACGTCACCAAGCCGGGCATTGATAAAGCTTACGGGATACGAAAACTCCGGGACATCCTTGGCATTGCCATTCAGGAAATGATTTTTGTCGGGGACGCCTTATTCCCTGGCGGAAATGACTATCCGGCCGAACAAGCCGGTGTCGTGTCCATCCGCGTTCGATATCCCAACGAGTCGAAACGGGTGATTGAAGCCATCGTCGCTTGTCTGGGTGACGTTCAGCCCAAAAAACCTCGTGAGGAGAAGACCGGATGAGTGGCTTTCGATTACAACGCCTGGGAATGTTGATGGAGCCGGAGCCGGGCAATCCGCAGGAGATTGAAGGCGTTTTGAATCCGGCGGCCGCTCGCGGCCCGGATGGCAAGCTTTACCTGTTTCCACGGCTCGTCGCAAAGAACAACTATTCACGCATCGGCATTGCCCGCGTAAAATTCAACGAAGCCGGCGACCCGTCCGGAGTCGAGCGGCTAGGCATTGCGCTGGAGCCGGAAGCCGACTACGAGCGGCTGCCCGGCGGTGGCGGCGGCTGCGAGGATGCACGCGTTACCTTTGTCGAGCCGCTCCAGCATTACGTCATGACTTACACGGCGCTTTCGCCGAGCGGTCCTCGAATTGCTTTGGCGATGTCGGAAGATTTGTTCCACTGGGAGCGGATCGGGTTGGCGACCTTTGAACCCTTTCAAGGCATTGATTTCGTCCACGTGGACGACAAGGACGCCAGCATCTTCCCTGTCGGCATTCCCAACCACGCCGGCAAGATTCAGTTGGCCATGCTTCACCGCCCGCTATTCCCCGGCACCCGCCCCGAGGAAACCGCCCACCTAGCCGAGTCCCGGATCGTGGATCGCGAACATGAAAGCATCTGGATTTCCTATTGTCCGATGCCACCGAAGAGTTTTGCAGCGCATCGGCCCGGCCTGTTCAACTCGCATCACCGGCTCGCAACTCCGGTGTCGCCCTGGGAAAAGTTAAAAATCGGCGTCGGCACTCCGCCCGTCTTGACTAAACACGGCTGGCTGATCCTTTACCACGGCGTAAGCAAAATGGCGGAACCGGGCAGCGACACACGCCAACTCTGCTACTCGGCTGGGGTGATGGTGCTCTCGACGGAGCATCCGCAAATTATCCTGTATCGTTCGGCGGAGCCGGTGTTGACGCCCGAATTGCCGCAGGAACGCCATGGGACCATCGCCAATGTCGTGTTCCCCACCGGCATTGATCGGCGTGACGATCTCGGCACATCCGACCGCTTCGACGTTTATTACGGAATGGCCGATAACCGAATTGGCGTCGCACGCCTTGACCTGCCGGAACACCTGCCACCAGGAGCCGCCACCGACTCACCGGAAGCAACGCGTAACACTCCGGTTCTCGAAAATTCAAGACCGTGAAAGGACACATATCATGAAAGCCAATTCCGACCAGTCCAAGGCTCCCGAACCAAAGCCGGGTGCATCCGTAGAACCCAAGTCTACGCCCGCAGCCAAACCGGGCGTTAAGACTGACGCCAAGCCGGATGCAAAGCCCGATCCGAATGAGGACTTGAAAACCCTGCCGCTGGCGGCGGTGGAGAAAAAATTGGAGTCTTCATCGGATGGTCTCACGCAAGCCGAAGCGCAAAAACGATTGACCCAATACGGGCCGAACGAGTTGGAAGAAAAGAAGACCAACCCCATTCTGAAATTTCTCTCGTATTTTTGGGGACCCATCCCGTGGATGATTGAAGTGGCGGTGATTTTATCGGGCGCAGTCGGGCACTGGCCGGATTTTTTCATCATTCTCCTTTTGTTAGTGGCCAACGGCGTGGTTGGGTTCTGGGAAGAACACACGGCGGGCAACGCCATTGACGCGCTCAAAGCCCAACTGGCGATCAAGGCTCGCGTGAAACGGGATGGGAAATGGATTAACCCGCCGGCGCGCGAGTTGGTGCCGGGCGATGTCATTCGTATGCGTCTGGGCGACATTGTGCCAGCGGATGCGCGTCTGTTGGACGGCGACCCGGTGGAGGTGGATCAGTCCGCGCTGACCGGCGAGTCGCTGCCCGCCGAGCGCAAATCCGGCGAGGCGGTGTTTTCAGGCTCGATCATTCGCCAGGGCGAAATCGGTGCGCTGGTCTATGCGACGGGGTCCAATACCTATTTTGGCAAGACGGCGCAATTGGTGCAAGAGGCACACACGGTCAGTCATTTTCAAAAGGCGGTTTTGAAAATTGGAAATTATCTGATCATCCTCGCGGTGGCGATGGTGGCGGTGATCATTACCGTCGCAATCATCCGTGGCGATGCGATTCTCACCACGTTGCAGTTCGCCCTCGTGCTGACCGTGGCGGCGATACCGGTGGCAATGCCGACGGTGCTGTCGGTGACGATGGCGGTCGGCGCGCGCCTGCTCGCCCGGAAAAAGGCGATTGTCAGCAAGCTGGTGGCCATAGAGGAACTGGCGGGCGTGGACGTGTTGTGCGCGGACAAAACCGGCACGCTGACACAGAACAAACTGACGCTGGGCGATCCGTTTAGCGTGAACAATGTTCCCGCCGAGCAAGTCATTCTCGATGCCGCGCTGGCGTCGCGCGCGGACAACAACGATACGATTGATCTGGCTGTCATCGACGGCGTAAAAAATAAAGATGAACTAAAAAGTTTTCAGGTGCTTCATTTCCAGCCATTTGATCCGGTGCATAAACGCACTGAGGCCAATGTCAAAAGTGTGGACGGAAAAATATTCAGAGTGACGAAGGGTGCGCCGCAGGTGATTTTGGAATTG
>DASYZW010000030.1:0-4853 GCA_035945915.1 Verrucomicrobiia bacterium
TCTTCTCTTTTACGAGCCGGGAGAATCTCAATTCCGTCATGAAAAAGTGGCCGGTCAAATCATTGGCAATCGGGGGGATGTCTATTACCTCACCGATGGCACGAATGGCATGCGGTTGGCGCCCAAAGACAATCTCAAGCTTTTGCCAGGTGATATCGTTGAAGCCGTTGGCTTTCCGGAAATAGACAGTTCAACGGTTCCGCCTCTCCTCACCTTGCGCGAGGCCGCGGTCAGGGTTACCGGAAACAAGCCAGCACCCCCGCCGCTGAACGTGACTCCCGGTGATCTGGTCAATAGCGAATATGATTCAACGCTGGTGCGATTGGACGCCCTGATTGTTCATTCCGAGATTTATGGCGCCAATCAACTGCTGGAGTTGGAAGCAGGCGTTCGGACTGTTTTTGCGCGATTGAATCTCGCGGCGGGCCGGCTTCCTCAGTTGCCGGCCGGGACCCTTGTGGAAGTGACCGGGGTCTATACGCTGAACGATAACCACGCCCAAACGGGTCCATTTGAACTTCTGCTCAATACACCATCGGATTTAAGGGTGTTGGAACTGCCGTCATGGTGGACCCGTCAGCATACCATCACGGTCGTAAGCGGAATGGCTGTCGTGATGCTGTTGGGCTTTATCTGGATTGCAGTTTTGCGGCAACAGGTTGAACGTCGCACCGCGCAATTATCAACGGCAAATCAATCACTGGAAGCGGAAATCACGGAACGCAAGCGAACCGAAAATGAATTGGTCCAGGCGCGCCTGCAACATTTGGTGGAGCAGGAACGCACGCGCATCGCCCGGGATATTCACGACGAACTCGGCAGCAATCTCTCCCAGATTCGTCTCCTGAGTGAATTGGCCCTTTCACAAAAGGATTCTCCGACCGAAACCTCAATTAGGGCAGGGAAAATTTCAGCCAAAGCTCTTGAAGCGACAAACGTACTTGACGAAATCGTCTGGGCCGTCGACCCGCAAAACGACACGCTCGAAAGCCTCTTAAATTATCTGGTTACTTTTGCTTCGGACTATCTATCGCTGGCAAATATTCGCTTTCGCATAGATGCCCCGACAAAAATTCCGCCTTATGCGTTGACGACACAAACGCGCCATCAGCTCTACATGGCATTCAAGGAAACTTTGACCAACATTGCCAATCATGCGCGCGCAACGGAGGTCTGGATTCGTGTCGCACTGGAAAATAATGTCGCCAGCTTCACCGTCGAGGACAACGGCCGCGGATTTGATTTGCGACAGGAGGCGGCCGAATCCCCGGGGGCAAACGGCTTGAACAACATGCGCAAAAGATTCGATGAAATTGGCGGGACTTACACGTTTGAAAGCTCGCCGGGAAAGGGCACACGCGTGAAATTTGTTCTGCCACTAAACCGTGGGGCATCAGCATGAGCGTTAGCCTTTCAATCGTCGAAGACAAGGCCGATTTTCAGGAAAGCCTCTTGCATATGTTATCCAAGGCGCCTGGTTATCGTTGCTTGCATACCTACAGTGCCGCGGAAGACGCATTGCGTGGCATTCCCGTCGCTCCGCCGGACGTTGTCTTGATGGACATTAATCTGCCCGGCATGAGTGGGGTCGAATGTGTCCGCCGCCTGCATGTGCTTGCGCCCCAGGTCCGGGTCATTATGCTAACCGTTTACGATAATACCGAGAATATCTACGCGGCTCTCAAGGCAGGGGCCAGCGGTTATCTCCTAAAGCGGACCTCGCCGGCAAAACTGCTTGAAGCCATCCAGGATGTCGTGGACGGTGGCGCGCCAATGAGCAGCGCCATTGCCCGCAAGGTCGTTCAATCCTTCCAGGACACCGCCCCGGCAGCCGGCAAATGGGAAAATTTATCCAGTCGCGAACAGGAGGTCCTCGAAATGCTGGCGAAGGGTTACCTATATAAAGAAATTTCCGACCAGCTTCATCTCGGTCTCGGCACAATAAAAACGTACATCCGCAGGATTTACGAGAAGCTTCACGTCCAATCTCGCACAGAAGCCGTGCTTAAATATTTGGGGCAGGAAAATTCAAATTCCGGCAACAAACTTTGAACTTGAGAATTGGCCTTCGCTATTATTCCTAGATAGGGAGGTATTCTCGATACCTATCTTATTTCTGTTCACTTCCTGATGGTAACGGGGGAGCGCGGAATCGGCCGGGCCCATGCCCTCTGGCAAGGCTTGTTACAAGGACGAGGTCAGGGCCAGGCGGCAAGAATTTTCTCCGCCGTGGCAACTTGTTCCACCGAACCGGTGAAGTTGAATTTGAATTTTCCAGCCCTGCGAGTGACATGGACCTTGACGGTTTCCAGGCCGCCATTCTTCATTCGCAAGCGGAGCTGTTTATAGATTTCGTGGATGCCGTGCTGTTGGAGACTTTTGCTCATGATTGAGTTTCCGCGCGCGGCGGCCACAAAGCAATGTTAATCGCCGTTTGTTTTTGGAACAGGCGAACCACGTCAGACAGTTTTGCAGCCGCCCCCTCGTTTGGAGCTTGCCAGAAAAACTTCCGCGCCCGCGGCCGTCGCAATTTATGGCGCGTCACCGGATTTGTTCATCAACTGGATTTTGAATTGAGCCAGCTGGTCATCGTAAAAATCCACTGCATTAGGCGTAGTGGACACTGAGGAATCGAAGTTTATCAGCGTGACCATAGTGCTATAGGTGGCGATGTCATGAACCGGCAGCACGGCGCGGATGCCGCCAGCCGGTCCGAGGCGCAAATAACAGTCCTGTTCATGGATCTGTTTCACCAGCACGAGGCGATAGGCAAGCTTGTCCAGAAAATTCCGATAGGAGTTTGTGGTGATGAGCGCCTCTCGCATAACCATAACCGGGCGGGCGAGATTATCCAATATGGCCTTCAACGGTTTGAACTGCTCGCGAGACAGAATGCGCTCAAAACGCTGCTGCTCACTTTCAATGACCGGGGACAGGTCGATGACGTTTGGTTTTTTGATCATAAAATTGTTGCCGGAGATAACTCCTGCGATCCGGCTTGCCAGGCGGGAGCTCAATCATTCTGGTTCATGGCGGCATGAAAGTCCAAGAATATTTTGCTTGAGAGCGCAGGCAGGTGAATTTCGCCCATAAAATCCGGCACATATCGACCCGGCAAATATGAAGGCTCCTGCATTTACGGGCCTGATCGCCCTGAATTGCGGCTATTGCCTCTTTCGTTTTTTAGGCGCCCGCCGGACCAATGGCACTACTTCAGGCATTTCCCAGCCCATTTTTCCCTCGACTATTTCACTTAGGGCAATGTCCGCCGCGCCCATATTGCCCGTGTTGGCGATCAGAGGGCGGCTTATTCCACCGCCTCCGTAATTTAGTTGACGGACGCGGCGCGCAATTAAATTGACAAGCGTGTTGGCATTACCAACTTTCTCTAGCGCCTTATTTAAAAGTTCAGGTTTCATAAGTTATTTCGGGTTTTGAATCATCTTGTAAGAATAGGTGGCGGGAAGGATTTCGCCATGGGGTGTTCACCCTATAGACAGGTTTAAGCAATGAGCCGTCACGAAATAGCCAGGGGGCGCTAAGTGTCGTGGGTTGTCAAAATGATATTGTATTTGACTTTACGACAGTTCTGAAACCCGCATTTCATCAATCCGGTTCATAGGTGTTGGCTGGGCGGCGATTTGAGGATGTATCGTCAGATGATCCCGGCTTAAACTCCTCTAATTTCATTTTCTCTCCCTAACTTCGGAGAGAATCGCGATTTTGACCGCTGTTTCCGGTGATGCCACCGGCGGAACTTCCAGGACAGTCACGAATCGTTCGTCGGTATCGCCTTTGCCATCACTGTGTGACCATGCAAAACACCGCTTTGCCTTCGGGTGCCCGGCGAGCGTAAATACCTCCACGACGCCCTTCCAAACGACCCGGCCATTAAACACTTCCTCCACCGGCACGGATTCAACGTGATGAGCCTCAACTTTGTATAAGTGAATAACCACCTGCTTTATCCGCTCGATGTAATCTTTATCCGCCACAACGTCAAATATCTCCGGCGCCTGCCATATGCTGGTATTATTTCAGCTTTGAAAGGCCATGATATAGGAAATCGAATTCAACCGCAGCTTGAAAATCTCAAATTTCCTGTTGCGCGCATTTTTACCATTCATCGCAATAATGTCATCCTGGCTGCGACCGGCTGCCAGGGGCGATTCCCGGACCCCCTAATCCGCAGCCACTCGTCTCAAAGTCTTAAACCAGCAGTATCGCCATCATAATTCAGTGATTCTGGTTCGAAGGCATGGCCGATTGATGTTTTGAGCTCCTGTCTACGGGGTGAAAGGAAAATAAATCGATTTAGTTATGGCTATTTCCGGGAATAGCGCCATGTTGGAGGTGTATTAAACCAGATCGTTCACTTCTTGGCCAGATAGGAAAACTCTTTTTCTGGCATCAGCCGGCATGGGAACAACGACATAAGGTGATCATCCTGTTCTGGTCAATTTCCGTAGGACTCACTTGTGGTGGCGCAGTTATGGCTTGCATCCTTCTATCCTCCAGGCGGTAAACCCTTTTTCCAGGCACATAACTAAAAACGCAAACTATGAATACTCTGCTCAATGAACTGGAAATCAGAACAATGATGAATGGGTTTAAAACCAAAGACCCGAACATAACTAACGAGGATGTCCAAAAAAAGATTCGCAGCAGCCTGGTATTGCAGGGCTTTTTGTGGAGCGAGGATATGGAACGAAAAATAAAGTATTGTATCCATATAAACCCAATCTAAGCCGGAATATGCGGGTGCCCCGCCTCGCCGCAAATTTGATGACCCTCTCACGAAGCCGAAATTCACTGAACCCTGACAAGCCGCTCGGATAATCAGAGCCCCTGGA
>DASYZW010000031.1:0-4959 GCA_035945915.1 Verrucomicrobiia bacterium
CATCTTCGATATCAAATTCCACTGAATCATCGTCCAGGTAGGCATTGCAGTTCTCGCAAAGCCCGGTCCGGCTGAAATCGAAACTGTCCACTCCAGCCCAAAAATTCCCGCAACACCGGCAGTATCCCGCATCGTGACAATGCTCGGCACACACCCATTCATCCGGCAAGGCATCCGCACCGTTGGGATAAAAACATGCCATGCCTTTGGCCCAGCAGCCCGGCTTCGAGCACCGATGCAGCTTGTGCTTTAACCAAACGATGAACTGCTCGATCATTTCGCCTCCTGGATTGCCTTCATGATTGCCGACCGTAGCTCTGGCTTCCACTTCCTGGCTTCCTCCGTCCACCGCGCCACAATTTGCTCGCGCCGCTGCTGCGACAGTTGCCCCCAGTGGTAATTCTTCTCCGCTATCGGCCTGAAAAGACCCTCGTAAAAAGCAAATGTGCTTTGCTCAACCCCCTTCTCCCGACCAGACTGGTCGGTGGCCGCCCCCCCAATGCCAGCCAGCGCTGCTCCAATGCCGACCGGCTTATGCGATTTGAATATTTCCGCCTCCCAAACCACTCTTAACCCCTCGTTCCCGTCCAGAATCGACCGCAGGTCAATCGCCTGCCGGACGAGCTCCACGCTGGTCCCAAACTTTTCGGCCAGTTCGCGTAGGCTGCCATTCTCGCGAGGCCGCCCATTGACTTTCGTCAACTCAGTAGACGAAAGTGGTTTTTCAAGGGTTTTTAGCCCATTTTGGAGATGTTCCAGCCGCCGTTGCTCCGCTGCTTTGGCAAATTCCTTGTACAATCCAAGCGCAAGATAAACCTTCGCCCCGCGCAACAACGTCCGCTGGGCCAATAAGGATTCGACCACCAATGTCGCACATTCTTGCTCGGGCCGTATCTCGCATTTGATCTCCGCCCACCCGAGTTCCTTGGCCGCGAGCCAGCGGCGTTTTCCATCCATGATGTCGCCTGGCGCTGTAATCACGATCGGAGGGATGCCGTGCGGTCCGGCCGCGCTCAACCCGATCTTGAACGAAGCCCATTCAGCGTTGTCATCCTCGTTAAATGCGGGAATCCTCTTGTTCAGCGGATGCAAACGCAGTTCATGGCTGTCGCCTGGATCCCGAAATTCAATTTTCATCGCGTTCCCTCCACAATTTCCAGAATTCCCCTGGCTTGGCAGCCAATCTCTTCGATATGCTCCCGGAAATGCTCCGTCGGGAAAGTAGGGTTCGAACGTAGCTGGCCCAAACGCTCAACCTCCAGGTTGATCATCCTGAAAGTCGTCCTTAATTGTTCCGCGATCAGCCGTAGCTGATTGGTTTCGCCTGGATAAAGTTTTGTCTGATGCATTTTGCTCATAGGTTAATACGCAGTCCGTGCCTCAGTTTCTCGCCGGGTTTCTGCCGCACTCCTGGAGGTACATTCTGCCGCAGAAAAGTTGCCAGGCGTCGAATACCGCCTTCGGGTTGCACGCCGAGTTGATGAACGTCCCGAACTCCCCGTAGCTCACCGCGCATGCCATCAGCCGCATCTCTTCGTCCAGGAGTTCTGCCTTCGCGGGTTTGATCACTTTCGCGTTCATATTTTTAGGGCCGTTCTGTCCAGAAGAAATGACTGGAAGCAGACGATTGAAGGGGACGATGGCGACTTCCGTGGTGTCGCAGTTTCAATGCAATCGCCACCGTCCCCGCTTAGCGGTGCCTCTTTACCAGTGCCTGTAGCTGAACCTGAAATTGACGGCGGCATCGGCGACGTGCCGCCGTGGAGTTTTGAATCATCCGGCTCCATGTCGCGCCGTGGCTTCTGAGCGAAGGCGAGTGCAAAAAGGCGGCCGGATGCCGGGTAAGTATTGGTGGGGCGAGCGTACCCGCGAGCCGGGACTATCATGGCCGCTTGAATCATCGGCAAAATGGATGCCCCTATGGGGATTGCAACAGCCGTCACTTTGCCACCTCCGAACGTTGCTCGACCTTTCCTTGAACGTCGTGTAACCGTTCGGATTCAGACAGTGGCACCACTCGGCAGTGCGCTGGATTCAACCGGGCCCGGTAAGCCTCAAACCAGGCATCCCCCTCTGAAATGAACTGTGAAGCCCGCTCCCGCGTCGTCAGAACCAGTGCCGGCAACCGGATCGGCAGCCCGGCGTAAATGACTATGAAGACACCACTCATGTTCCCACCCCCTTGGGAACCCTCTTTTTATGCCTCTCCAGTTTCTCTCGAATCGCGCCGCGGATAAACTTGCTCCGGTCACTGTCCAACTGCACAACCGCTTCATCAACAATAACCAACAATTCATCCGGCGCGTAAAAGTTTACGAGCTTCGCCGATTCTTTGGTGATGGCACCGCGCTTCATGTCTATATGTATCTTTACTCAGTAAAGAGTAAATAGTCAACATTTATTTATTGATTTTTTAGCCTTTTAAAGACACTATGGCTCTCATGAAGAGCCGCCGTGCCCCAGGCCAGACTTTGGTTAATTTTTCAGTAAAGGAACCGTTTCTGAAGTTCCTCGATTCAAACCTTGAATCGATCGGCTTTTCCGACCGCTCAAAATTCATCCGCGAAGCTATGCGCGAAAAACTGCTTAGGATGGGAAAAGAATGTCCCCCAGATCTAATTCTACCACCAGGGCGGCCCGGCAGGGGAGGCAGACAGCGGCAGTCGATGTGAAAAACTCTATCAGCTCCAATTCCTATGAATATTCACGCCCTTAAAATTTCACTCGCATTGCTCTTGTCGGGTTCCGTGGCGGGTTTCTCGCAGGGTTCATTTCGCCTGGTCAATGGGAAGGCTTACAACGTCCTTGATTCATCCGTCTGGCGCTATTTCGACAATCTTGAGGTTCGGTCAGTGAATCCGGATGGGGGTCTCGTTTGCAGATGCTTTACAGTGCACGATGATTCCTTTGTCGTAGGTGGAAATAATGGATTTTCAGGAAGCTATTCAGTTGTTAACGCATCCCACAGGGTTTATGGCGAAACAATCCTCTTGCTTAATTATCAGAGCTACCAACCCCTCAGTCCCGGAATGACCCTGCCGGGCCCCATCAGGGCAATGTTATCCAATGTAGCCACCATGGGTTCAACCTCTTCATTGACCACGTATCGCGGCAGCTCGGGCAACGACAACGTCCTCCGCTTTGAAAATATCGACAATTATCCGGTTTATGATTGCGGAGTTGACTACTATCCTCCTGAACCGAAATTGACCCCGGCACAAATCAAGTCGGCCATCAAGGCCCGCTTGGCTCAGGAACGAAAGACCTTTCTCTGGGTTTACTCCCAGGCCACCAATGGCGACGTTTCAATGCAATGCGATCTCGGTGAGCATTATTTGAACGGCGTTGGCACTTCTACCAACCGCGATTTGGCAATCCATTGGTTGAGATTGGCTTCTGCAAGCGGTGACTTCGAAGCCTCCAATGTTTTGGCTCGAATCACTGAAACGAATTCGACTGCCAAGCTAGATAATTAGCCGAGTTGCCTGGACAACTCTTTGGCCGCGACTCCGTTTTTGCTTTTGGCGAAAAGAAAAATGGCAAAGAACCAAGTCTTGAGGCTGGTCTCCGACTTGTGGAAAATCGTTCCGGCTGTCGGGGAAATCTGAGCGCCACACCACGCGCACGAATAGGCCCGACGCTTGGCTATGCGGTGGAAGCAGCCGGACTTGCCGCACTCGCAAACATACCCCTCAAACCGAGCGCGGAAAACGAAGTCCAGACAGGCCGCGTCGTCCGGGAACTGAGAGTCAAAGTCTTTAAAGTTGTAGCTCACTTTGTCCCCCGTTTGAGCCGCGCCAATACCAACCACTGCACCCAAGCTGGCGGTGTGCGCCGACCGCTCTCCCAGTCCTGCACGGTTCGGACGCTGAGAGTTGGCGCTATTTTCGCGGCGGCTTCACTCTGCGAGAGCTTACCCCGTGCGGTTGAAAAATTTTGTGACCAGTCCATAAACTCAAAGGTTGTTGTGGGCGTCGCGTTCAGCTTGGGACATGGCCGCATATTCGCGGCGGTCAAGGGCGTCGTTTGCGTGGGCGTCAGCTCGAATTTCGCGCAGTTCCGCCACTGTGTGGCCGGTGGCGAGAGACTGCACCCGGAGCCGTTCCTCGGGCTTAAACGAGGCCAAAACGTTGTGGGAAATGCCGGTGGCAGCTTTGCGCTCCCAGCTTTGGTTGAAAACGTTAAAATAACTCACGGTCCCATCCCGGTGGTAGGTGTTTTGGACTCTGGCTTTTATTGTCGGCTTCATATTTTTTCTTTCGGTTTGGTGAGTTGGTTTCACGCTCACCGTTACCAATACTATACGGCATCGCCGTATAAAAGTCAACAAACTATTTAAACTTTTTTATGACCCAAAAACCCAATAAAACCGAGGTTTACCTGTCGTCAGGGGACACTCGCCGATAATTAAAATGGAATCGGCGCGTGGAAGGCAGCCGATCCCTGACAAACGAGCCATGATCCACTTACGCTCTTATGACCAATTTGCCGCCAAAGAAAATACCGGCGTTTGAACCCCTTTCCCAACGCAAAACCATCTTCCTGCCCGCGCCTGGCCGCGAAGGCATTTTAGTCGAAATCCTCGCTGGCCGGCGCCGCGCCCGGAACTGCAAATTCGCCGGCCGCCACGTCGGAGCGGCCTGCTGTCTCAAATACCCCAGCGACCTTGTCTTTTTCTTCGATGGGGACCCCTCTCAAAGCTGAGCTGCATGGTTGCTGCAGGCAGCCTGCCATGCTGCCGCGAGCCCTCGTTTTTGGCCTCCGAAATACACCATTTCAATCATTTCTTTGACGCCTGCAAAACCTGCGCCTTCGTCGATAACCGGCTTTTTCTTCATAACCCATTGTTCCTTAGAGACCTTCACCCCCCCACAACCCATTTCAACCTTTTCTCTCGGTTGTGCCGCGTTCACGCGGTCCCGGGCCGCCTAACGGCGGAACTCCGGGCAAATTCAGGAC
>DASYZW010000032.1:0-4653 GCA_035945915.1 Verrucomicrobiia bacterium
CGAGGATTGCCTCGGCCAATTCGGCGTTCAAATCGAGGGTGGCATTGCAAACCTGGCAAACAAAATTGGACTCGCGACTTAACAACTTGAGTTCCTGTTTTTCAGAAAGGCCGAGGGCGCGCAATCGCTCGCGGATTTCGGGCGAAGCGGCAAGCGCCTTGATGCAAACGGTCATCCCGACAGGTACGCGGCTTAAAGGGCAGACCTCTGCGCCTGCGCAACGGCCGGCGGCGATCGCAGCGGACTTATTTTGTTCTGTCACAGACAAATAAGGGTAATTCAGTTTGGGCGCAGCAGCAAGCGGATTCCTGACGGGTTCCGGAGTGTTTGAGAAGTTATTTCGCCAGTCATTTTAAAATTTTAAGTTGTTACGAGAGCGTGTATTGTAATGCCGTCATGACGACTGCCGACTCCAAATTTCCAACACGTCCGCGCCTTCCGGAGTGGTTGCGGATTACGCTGCCCACCTCGGACACCTTCGCCCGCACCCGGACGCTCCTGGACGAACTGAAATTACACACTGTCTGCGAAAGCGCAAAATGTCCGAACCATTGGGAATGCTGGAGCAAAGGCACCGCCACGTTCATGATTGCCGGGGACCGCTGCACACGCGCGTGCGGTTTTTGCGCGGTTGCCACGGCCAAACCGTTGGCCCTGGAAGCAGATGAACCGGCGCGCGTGGCTGAAGCAACGCGCCGAATGAAATTGCGGCACGTAGTCATCACCGCCGTGGCCAGGGACGACTTGAAAGATGGCGGGGCGGAGCATTTTGCCAAGACCATCGAGAAGGTGAGGGAACTCAATCCCGGCATCGTTATCGAGGTGCTTGTGCCCGATTTCAACGACAATGACGCCGCCATTGAAACGGTCCTTGATGCGGAACCGCACATTTATAATCACAATCTGGAAACGGTGCGGCGGTTGACGCCCGAAGTGCGGCACCGGGCGACTTATAATCGCAGCCTGGCGGTATTGCGGAAGGTTAAGGAAATGCGCAGAACCGGGATCTACACCAAGTCCGGCATCATGCTCGGTTTGGGTGAAACGCCGTCGGAATTATTCGAGGCCATGCGCGACTTGAGGTCGTCAGGTTGCGACATTCTCACCCTGGGGCAGTATCTGCAGCCGACGTTGCGGCATTTGCCGGTGAAGGAATTTATCACGCCTGCGCAATTTGCCGAATTTAAACTCGCAGCGGAGGATATGGGCTTTGTCCACGTTGCCAGCGGTCCAATGGTCCGCAGTTCGTATCATGCGGATGATTTTAAGTTGGAATGATGGACATTTTGATTAACGCTTCGCGACCTCGGTAATGACTGTATCTTCGTTCTCATACGCTGGAGCGCACGCGCACAGGAGATGGAGCGTCGCGGTTCCGGTATTCCAAAGCTTGTGCTTTTGTCCGGGACGAATGGCGATGGCGTCGCCCGATTTGACGTCGCGGATTTCGCCGTCGATGCGGATCTGGCCGGTGCCACTGGTGATGTAGTAGATTTCTTCGGTCCGGATGTGATAATGCTCCCGGGTAGCGGCTCCGGCGGGCAATCGCGCCTCGGCCAGGCTTTGGTTGCGGATGGCGGAATTCCGATGCGCCAGCAATTCACGAATCTCCGAGCCATCCTTCGTCGTGAAGGGCGGAACTTCAGCCAAATTTTTTATATCCATGAGATTTGGGCTAGAACTCGTATGCGCCGCCAATCGGCAACAGGTGCAGGGCCATGCCGGCGGCGCGGAATTTTTCCTTTGCGGCCGCATGATCAATTTTGATGGGTGGATAAGTGTCGTAATGGACTCCCATGACCTCTTTGCATTGGAGCATGTTCGCGGCACGGATAGCATCTTCGACGTCCATAGTAAAATTGCCGCCGACGCATAACACGGCAAACTTGAGCTTTGTCACTTCGCTTATGAGTTTCATGTCCAACGTCAGCGCGGTATCGCCCGAGTAATAAAAATTTTCTTCCCGGGATTCAATGACAAACCCGCCGGGGGCGCCGCCGTAGGCGCCGTCGGGAAAGGAGCTCGAGTGAATCGCATGGACAAATTTGGCACGTCCGAAATCAAAGGGAAAGCTGCCGCCCGGATTCAGGCCGTGAACCTTTTTGACTCCGTGTTTGCCCAGCCATTCGGCAACTTCAAAATTCGTAATTACCAATGCACCCGTTTTCGAAGCGATGTGAGTGACATCCGCGAGATGATCGTCGTGCGCGTGTGACACGAATATGTAATCGGCCTTAATCTTTTTAACATCGATTGTCCTGGCCAATGGATTTGGGGTGATGAATGGGTCGAAGAGAAGATGTTTGCCGGCGATCTCGGCGGCGAAGCAGGCGTGGCCATAATAGGTGATTTTCATATTTTGAGTACGCGTCGTTCCTTTTGAATATTCTTAGCCGATTTCGGAGTTTTTTCAAGGGACGGGCGGGTGATTGGACCTCAAGGTGATCGCCTGGAGATGATTTCGGCCGCTGCGTGACATGGGATTTTCGCGCCATCGTATAGTCTGATTTCCGAACCATCCGCCAGGAAGGCCGAGGAAGGCGGACGGGAGAAGAAATCGCGAAATTGTTTGCCATAGAGGCTTGCGATGTCGCACTGAAATTCGGCGGTTTCGCTTTCCCAAATGTGCCAGCGCGGATGTTCGACCAGGTATTCTTTGGTTGAACCGTCGCGTTGTGTTACGTATCCCCAATAGTGTTCCGTGATAAACTCCTGCTCGGAGCCCTCGCGAGCCAGGCGGGCGGAACCGCAAGTCGTTAGTTTGAGGAAATTTTCCCTTTTTTTAAATCGCCAGGAGTAGCAAACGGAAACCGGCGCGAGGAAATCTTTTGTCGTGCTGATTTTGTGCGACATTGGCACCTGAACGTAGTTTTCGTTGTAAAACGTCCTGGCAACAAATGCGATGGCGGCGCGTGGAACCAATTCCTTAATAAAGACGACGCCCCGGCGCCAGCCGTCTTGAGCCTTCCGGCGAACATAAAAGCGCAGGTTGATTTCTTCAAACTGACGATGAAAAGGAATAGAAATGCCGCGGACCCGGGCGTCTTTAAAGAGGAAACCGACCATTGAAACGTAAGTCTTTCCGTTCCAAAAATCCAATTCGGTCCCGGCGGGCACAAAAGAAGCGAGGGCGGCGGGTTCCATTTCATAATTCAGCATCGCCAGCCAGCGCCATTGCGCCGTCATAAAAAGTTTGCAACCGCCCGGCTTCATTTTGGCCAGTATACTCGCGCGATTTGGGCAATTGGATCTTTTTTATCTGGCAATGAAATGATGATTGCCGGCCAAAGTATTCCGATTCGTTGATCTGCTTTTTCCGGCGGTGACTATGGCGAAATCATCGTCCGATAGAACCGTTGTCCATCCGGGCCGATGTTATTGGTCATGCTGACGGTGGAATCCGTTGCCGTGATTGGATTGCCCAGTTTGAGCCAGATGCCGGACTGGAGGTTAGTCGTGTACTGCACTTGATAGACGAGTCCGGGGATTGCATTCCAGGCGAATTGAAATTGATTGTTCGTCGCTGATACGACCTGGGAAACAGCGGGCGGTACAGGCACTACGGAGATGTCATCAAGGGCGATAAAAGAATTGTCGTCGGCGCCGCCAAACAACAGGGTTGTGCTTGAGCTGGTGGCGGTCAGGAGAAAACGTTGGTTGGTCCAGGATGAAAGAGGTGCATTGACCTGATTTAGCAGGGTTGTTCCGTTCCACGCGGCTTCGAATTCATTGGGCACAACAGGATTGCCAGAAAAGCTGGTGGCTTCCCACCAGAAAGAAAGCAAATAAGAGGTTCCGGGGGTCGTGGGCAATATTTGGGAAATCGTGCACGGGCCGTCGGCGGTAAAATTACCGAAGGCTGCGAAATAAGATCCGGAATGGGGCGAAAGACCGGTCGCGGAGCCATTGTCAACGTAATCGTAGCCGTCATCATTGGAGACCGTCCAGGCGGTGTAGTCGCCCGTCTCGAAGCCGCCGTTTTGGACTAGCTCGGCCGAGTTTACGGTAAGGGTGAAGACGCGGGTCTGCGTGATATGCGTCGTCTGATTAGAAAACAACAGGGACGATGTGTAAGAACCAATCGCGAGAGAATTGGCGGCGGCATTCAAACTGACAGTCACGGTGGTGCTGGCCGCGGTCGCCAAAGTCCCGTTGTTATGAGAAACGGTTATCCACGATGAAGTGTTGACCAGGCTCCATTGCAGGGGAACGGCGCCGACATTAGTCAAGGTGAGCGTCTCAGTCGTCGGGCTAAAGGGGCCGCCTGCCGTGCCGCTGGAGTTAAAAGCGGTTCCTGGACTGATGACCAGTGTGTCGGACGGGACGAGGATGGAAAAGCAACCGCGGCCGTGGGTGACGGCCACGAGGGTATCGCTCATCCAAAACAACTCGTCGACGTCAACATTCGCAGGGCCATCATTGGAAGTGGACCACGTCGCTCCGCCGTCGGCACTTGCAAAGACGCCGACTTCGGTTCCAACGTAAAGCGAACCGCTATCGGAGGGTTTGATGACCAGCGAGTTGACGGGGGCGTTGGGCAAACCTGCGGCGAGATCGGTCCAATTAGTGCCATAATTAGTGGTACGCCACACGTTACCGCTATTGAACCCGCCGAAAGTAACGTAAACGGTGCTCGAATTGTTGGGGTCGACC